>JABMRP010000165.1 GCA_013202535.1 Planctomycetota bacterium | reverse complement strand
GTCCTTGGGGGAGTAGACCAGATAGTCGGGATTGAAGGAGAGCGTCTTCGCCGCGAGTGCCGCGGGCAGCGTGGCGATCTTCGTGTCGAGCGTGTGCTGAGCTTGAAGAACCGAAGGCAGAAGGAGCGTTAAGAACGTGGCGATGAGTTTCATGGGGGACGACTCCTGAGTGTTTGTTTGTGGTAATGGTTGGCAACCAATTCTCATTTCAAGATCTTCAAGCGAATATCCTTGAAATGCACGATCATGCCCGGGTCGTGTATCTGTAACTGGATCATGCCCTTATCGAGGCGCTTTTCCATGGGCAGATGTTCTGTAAACTCCGAGGCCGGCTTGCCGTTGATGAAGAATTTGAAGTTGTTGCCTTTGACGACGACATGAACCGTGTTCCAGTCGCCTTGGTTGATCTCCTCGACGGTCACGGCGCCTTCGATCTTTGACACCTTCGGCTTGTCGTTCTCATCGATCACCAGCCGGTCACCACGAAAACAGCCATGCTCCTTGCGGCCGGGCGTATGAAAATCCCAGGCGCCAAGAACGTTCTTTCCGATACCGACATGCCCCAGATCGGCGTGATAGCACTGGAAATGTCGACGACCGGTCGTGTCTTCACGAGCCCTGATGCTGATGCCGCTATTGCCCTTGCCGGGGAAACGGTAGCTGAGCTTCAGCTCCAGGTCGGCGATGTCCCTCTTCTCGAAGGTGAGGTAGCCTCTGCCCTTGTCGCCGTCGCCGACAATCATGCCATCGGTGACCGTCCACGCGGGCGCGGTCTTGGCGGGCATTGCTTCCCATCCACTGAGCGTCTTGCCGTCGAAAACGGAAACAAACCCGGCCTCGACCGCTTCGACCGGCTCGTTCTTGTCGACAGCGTATACGGCGACGCATGACGAGACCCATACCAGGAATGCCCGTTGTAATGTTCCGCTCTTCATTTCAATTCTCCTCCCGTGGCTGTCGGTATGCCCTAGGCGGTTTCCGCGGTAGCGATAACAAATCCTCCTCGGTATTTCTTGGTCATGCGCTGGTTCGGTTCATCAGCACGCGACCCGGTACCGGTAGGATAGCAGGTACTGCGTTCCGAATCATGCACTCGCGGCGATTTTGGACCTGAGACGTGGATCGGGTTACCGTAACCCCTGGGTATTGCCGTGGTTATACTGACGCGCGAGCCGACGCGGCGAGAGCCCATTCCCGAGAGTATTGTGGAGTTCTCGCCGGAGATGTTGTATAACCACTCATCTTGGATTTTGTGGTATTGGGCGAGCAAGCGGCGCGGAGCGAGCCCAGACCACATTATCGATTGCTTGCCCGGCTGAGGCTTGAGCCGACTGAAGAACAGGGGGACGAGTTATGATGGAACGACGGGAATCCAGAATGCCACAAACCGCAAAGTCGAAAGGGTGGACGCGGCCGCTGTCGGCCGTTGTTGTTTTCTTGCTGGCCGCAACGGTCGCCAACGCGCAAGATTCGCAGGTCGCCCAAGGCCGAGACTCGAGCGCCGCCACGGTCGAGTACATCTCAGGGGGCGTGAAGCATACCCACAAGATACCGGCAGACGACGGCGACTCCGGCGCGGCCGCGGAGGTCGCCGCGCGGCTCATGCAGTTGCAGAAGAACGATATTGTCCTCTTGCCGGATTTGCCCAAGGAGTGGTCCAGTGGCCGGGTCCAAGGCCTTCATGCCCCCAACGGTTTCAACTTGGATTTTGCGTGGCAGGACGGGCGACTCACGGCTTTGACAATCCACTCCAAAGACGGCAATCCATGTAGGGTTCGTTACGGCGACCGTGGCGATACGGCGCTTATCAAGTTGGAGGAGACCAAGGCGGGCGAAAGTTACACACTGGACGACCGCTTTCGATTCTCGATCGAAGACGACACCAAGCGAGGGCGGCTTCACGTCAAGGACATGGATAAGGCGATACTCACGTACAACTACGGCATGCAGTTGAACACCGGCGCGGAAGAGAAGTACGAACGGGGCTGTTACATCCATCCGCTCTGGGACGTCAACGGGTGGCAGCGGACGGTTACCGAGGACTTTCCGCCGTTGGACGGTCATCTGCACCATCGGGGGCTGGGCTGGACGTGGCCATCGGTCAAGGTGCGTGGCCTGAAAGTGCAGACATGGCACCCCAGCGACCCGCCACTTCGCCAACACTTCGTCAAGTGGCTCCGGCGCGAGGCCGGCAAAGACCACGCGACGGTGGCCGTGGAAAACGCCTGGCTGCTCGACGACAAGGAAAAGGTCATGACCGAAACCGTCGAGATCGTGATGCACCCCTTGCGCACCGTCACCCGAGTGCGGGATGAAAGGCCCAACCGCGGATCGTGGGATGTCAACTCCCGGGCGATCGACCTGAAGCTGACGTTCGAGGCGGTCGGCGGCCCGATCGAGATCAGCGGCGGATACGGCGGACTGCTGCTGCGAGGCTCGGCCGACATGAAGGGCGGCGTCATCACGACCGAGCAAGGCCCGTTGACCGGCGACGGCGGAGGCCCTCACCCATGGGCCGACATGACGCCGGCGTATGAACAACCGGCCAGCACGCGTGGCGTGGCCATCTTCACGCCCGCCAACCATCCACCGCACCCGTCCGGCGCCCGCCGGGGCGATCGGCCCCAGACCCCGCCGCGTTGGCTGCTTCGGACCAGCTACGGCGGCCTGATGAACGTCTCCTGGCCCGGCTCGTCGCCGTATACGCTCGAGCCGGGTAAGCCGCTGTTGCTGGAATATCGCATTTACGTCCACGAGGGCAACACCGAAGTCGCCCAAGTCGCCGAGGCCTACGCGGAGTACCTCGAGCAGCGAAAATAGCGAACCCGGTTCGGCCTGTTCCAAGCACGCCCGGGCTTCACGGTCTCGCTGAACAAGGGGGACACGCTACGTCTTCAATCATGGCTCTACGACGCCGAAGGCAAAGACCTGGGCGGATCCTATTTTGTCTATATCACGAAGAAGTGACGGATACGGGATGCCCGGCTGACCGTGGACTGAAGGAGCAATGTCAATTGCTCTTGGGAGAACAACCTCCAATCGCATGTCAAGACCATGACATGAAAGGGCATTCTGGGCACAACGGGGCGCGGCTCGGGGTTCCGGCCGTGTCTTTACAGAAGCGACGCAACGTGTTAAACTGCATAGCCTTGACACACCCACGCACGGCAGTGCGCCTTGCGGAAGTGCTTCCGGTGCTGGTGCCCGGCCCGGTCTTCAAAACCGTTGAGCGGCGCGTCATGCGTGTCGCTGGTGGGTTCGATTCCCATGCACTTCCGCCATTTCTTTCTTCCCGCCAACCACCCCGGACTCGAAAACGGAGACTGTCCCGTGAAGATCAAATGCACTTGGCCCAACGCAGTGCTTCGCCTGGCAACCGTGTGCCTTATGGCAACCGCCGCCGGCACGGTCTTTGCGGCGGCTCCCGCGGCCGACTTGCCCGCGACCGACTTGCCCGTCCTCTGGTACCGCGCACCGGCCGAGAATTGGGAAAAGCAGGCCTTGCCGATCGGGAACGGGTCGCTCGGCGGCATGATCTTCGGCGGGATCGACCGCGAACACATTCAGTTCAACGAAGACACGCTCTGGATCGGCGACCAACGGGACACCGGCGCGTACCAGGCGTTTGGGGCTCTTTTCGTCGATCTGGGTGAAAGCCTGGGCCAGCCGGCCGGACCCTACCGCCGGGCGTTGGACATCGGCCGCGGCGTCCATGAGATCCGCTACACGCAAGACGGCACGACGTTTACGCGAACGTATTTCAGCAGCAATCCGGCCCAGGTGATGGCTTTGCGGTTTGCGGCCGACAAGCCGGGCGCCTATACCGGCCGCATTGCTCTGGCCGACGCGCACAAGGGAACGGTCACGGCCCGGGGAAACAAGATCACGATGACCGGCTCGCTCGCCGGGTATGTCTATTCGGGCGGAAGTACGGCCGGGCGGAAGGACCAGTACGAGATCGCGTTGGACTACGAGGCCCAACTGATGATCCTGCCCGAGGGAGGAACGGTCGAGGCTTCCGACGGCGGTATCTCGTTTACCGAGTGCGATGGCTTTACCCTGCTGCTGGCGGCGGGTACCGACTATCTGAACCAGCGTGCTAAAGGCTGGAAGGGCGAACATCCGCACGAGCGGATCACGGCCCGGCTGGCGGCCGCGGCCGAGAAATCGTTCGACCAACTGGCGGCCGAGCACGTCAAGGATCATCGCGGCCTGTTCGATCGCTGCTCGGTCGATTGGGGCGCGACCCCCGAGCCGGTCCGCGGGCTGCCGACCGACGAGCGACTCAGACTCTACAAAGACGGCGGAGACGACCCGGACCTGGAGGAGTTGGTGTTCCAGTACGCCCGATACCTGATGATCGCCTCGTCGCGGCCCGGCAATATGCCGGCAAACCTGCAAGGGCTGTGGAACCACAGCAACCGGCCGCCGTGGCGAAGCGATTACCACACCGACGTCAACGTCCAGATGAACTACTGGTTCGTCGATGCGGCCAATCTGCCGGAGTGCTTCGAGCCGCTGGCCGAGTGGTTCTATTCGATCCGCGACGTGCGCCGCGACGAAACGAAGGAAGCGTTCGGCACGCGCGGCTGGATCACGCACGCCGAGAACGGCATCTTCGGCGGGTCGACCTGGAAATGGTCCAAGGGCGACGCCGCCTGGGTCGCCCAGAACCTCTGGGACCACTATGCCTTCACGCGCGACGAGCGTTACCTGCGCGAGCGGGCCTACCCCATCATGAAGGACCTCTGCGAGTTCTGGGAGGATCACCTGAAGGAACTGCCCGACGGCACGCTCGTTTCGCCCGATGGTTTTTCGCCCGAGCACGGGCCGCAAGAAGACGGAGTGTCCTTCGACCAGCAGTTGGTCTGGGACCTGTTCACCAACTTCATCGAGGCGTCGGAGGTGCTGGGTCGTGTTCAGGGCGAAGGGGACGAGCCGTTTCGCCGCAAAGTCGCTTCGATGCGCGAGCGACTGCTGGGCCCGAAGATCGGCCGCTGGGGTCAGTTGCAGGAATGGATGGTCGACCGCGACGATCCCAAGGACAAGCACCGGCACCTGTCGCACATGATCGCCTTGCATCCGGGCCGGCAAATTTCGCCGCTCACCACGCCCGAGTTGGCCGAGGCCGTGAAGGTGTCGATGAACGCCCGGGGCGATGCCTCGACCGGCTGGAGCCGTGCGTGGAAGATTTCGATTTGGGCCCGGCTTCACGACGGCGACCGGACGTACAGCATCCTCAGCAGCATGTTGCGGAGCATGATCTACGACAACCTGTTCAACACGCACCCGCCATTCCAAATCGACGGCAACTTTGGCTACGCGGCCGGTGTGTGCGAGATGCTGGTGCAATCGCACACGGGCCAGGTCCACCTGCTGCCCGCGCTGCCCGACGCCTGGGCCAACGGCAGCGCGCACGGCCTGCGAGCGCGCGGCGGCCTGGAGGTCGACCTCGAGTGGCAAGACGGCCACGCCACCAAGGCCGTCCTGAGAGCCACCGTCGACGGTCGCCACACACTCCGCGCACCGGTGGGCCAGGAAATCGACGGCCCCGCAACGATCGAGCTGAAGGCGGGGCAAGTTTATGAGGTGAAGTTCAAGCCCCTTCATCCGCGGAGTTCATGAACTGCTGGAAATCAAGAACCCTAGGTGAAGTCGTCAGTACAGCGTGAAATTCACACCGGTCCCGGTGGGGCGCTGTCGACCGGCGGCGGCGGTCGCGTTTCGGTAAAGATAGACCTTGTAGAGCCCGTCTTTGCTGGTCGCCAGGAGGATGTCACGAGCCTTGTGACCGGTCAGGGCGACGCTTTCGATCAGCCAGGGGCGTTCGCCTTCGGCAATGCCAAACGTGCAGACGCGACGGCCGTAACCGTCGAACAGTCCTCGCGGTAGGGCGGAACCGATTTCCTCAAGACCGTCGCCGTCCCAATCGACAAGCGTGTGATGGCGGGTATAGTCGGTGTCGATCCGGCCGAGTTCGTGGCCCTGCTCATCGAACAGACAGAGCGGCTTGGGCGGTTGGGGGAGATGGTCGACGTCGACGACCAGTTCCAAGCCGTGTACGTCGCCGCGGATTTCGCCCACGTCGATCGATTCGTAATGATGGCCCGTCTTGCGCCACACAAGCCGGCCGGCTCCGTCCGTCATAACCAGGGCGTTGCCACCACACATCGTCATAACCAATCGAGTGTCGTCGGGCCGCTGGGCCAGCCGCACGACTCGCCAGCAATCGGCGTGTCCACCGTTGCGGCGTCCCGCTTCGGCTTCGAAGACCCAGCGGACCGAGCCGTCCGAGTTCAGCGCGGCGTAGCCGGCGAGGATTTCATCGCGGCCGTCGCCGTCGAGATCGACCGGCAACGGTTGATGGGCCGTGCGATAGCCCCCGGGCTCCATGACCGTCCAGAGCAGCCGACCCGCGGCCGAGTAGG
>JABMRP010000164.1 GCA_013202535.1 Planctomycetota bacterium | reverse complement strand
AGGCGTTTGGTGGCGTGTTTGTTCTCCGCGAGTAAAGCGAAGACGGTGCTTTTCGGATCGTTCATGTCGCCCACGGCCAAGGCCTCGTGGCCCTCCCGCTGGCATGCCTCGACACACGCGGGCACCCCGGGTTTTCCGTCCGCGCCGATCGTGTCCAGCCGGTGCGCGCAGAGGGTGCATGATTCCGCCACGCCGTGCGACCTTCTGGGACGCTCCTTGTTGGGCCAATTCTTCTCCTCGTCGCCTTCCTTGAAGTTGAAGTACCGGGCATTGTACGGACAGGCAATCATGCAGTAGCGGCATCCGATGCACCGGTGGTGATCCACGATGACGATGCCGTCCTCGCGCTTAAACGTCGCCCGCACGGGACAAACCTGGGCACAGGGGGGGTTGTCGCAGTGGTTGCACAGCAGGATCACGTGTTTCCGCTCGTCGAGGGTCTCGGCGGCGGCGGCGTCGGGCTTCTTTCGGATCGTGACTTTTCGGATCCAGTAAACGTCCAGTTCGCGATTCTCGTGATGTGCCACGTTGTTCTCCGCGCGGCACGCGTCCATGCATGCCGTGCAACCCTCGACGCATTTGCCCACGTCGACGACCATACCCATTTTCTTACCCGACAAGGGACTGCCCTCGCCAGGCACACCCGCGCGAGCGGTCGTCAACAAGCGAACCGCGTAGCCGCAGGACGTTCCCGCCAAGAGCGTGCCGCCGGCCACCTTGAGGAGATCTCTTCTGTCCACGGTGTATCCTCCCTCTCGGTCTTTACGGAGCTTCGGGCAAGTTCTACTCGGGATAATCGTGGCACTGCCAGCAATCGGGCGTCAGGCTGACCGCGTTGTGGCATCGATCGCAAAAACGTGCCCGGCTTCGGTGGCAGTCCTTGCAGCGGCTCAATCCGTCCTGGTCGCGGATGCCGTAGCGCACCACGTCCTCGCGGATCTTTCTCAGGCGTTCCCAATGCTGTAGCCGCATTTCGTCGGCCTCCATGTTCCATACGCAGCGAGTTTGTTCCGTCTCGGGAGGCTCAAGAAACAACTCGGCCGGTTCGTCGCCCCGGGCGATGATCGCGCGGACGGCGCAATATCCCAGCAGGAGAAGCAGGATCAACCCGAGAACCGCGGCAAGACGCGCGGGCTCGTTTCGCGATCGGCTATCGGCTGACTCTGGGGGCATGGTGTTTATCCTATTTCTCGACGTTCTTTCTCTCACCCGTCGTCGCGGGCCGGGTCTTGCCGCCGCGGCCGGAATACTCGGCATAAACCATGGCGGTCGTCCGATATATCAGATGCGCCAGCTTGGAATACGGTAGATACAGCAGAAGTCCCAGCACGAAAACCAGATGCGCGAAGTAGGCGAGGAATCGTTGGGGTTCCAGGCGAAGGTAGTGCAACGCCTCGGCGGCGAACCCGGTCAGCGCCACGGCCAGCAACATCGCCAGCAGGGCCCAATCGGAGTAGCTGCCCCTCTGCTCACGGTCCCGCAGACGATCCCAGGCCATCCAAAGACAACCGGCGACCAGCGCGGCGCCGCCCGTGTTGGCTAGCATCTTCCAGGGACTCCAGAGTCCCAGCGGATAAACGAATCCGTCGGATACCAGCGGATTGACTCGGGCGGTGATGACCCAAATCGTCACCAGGCAAAGGGCAACGAACCCAAAGAACACGCACGCATGCGACCAAAACCGCCAGCGCGTCCGCGTGCAGGAGGCAAACTGGTCGTGCGCGACGATGCTCCCAATCGCCGCGGCGATACTCGGCAGCAGTCCCTTGGCCGGCGCGACGAGTCCCTGGCTCGCGTCGGCCGCTTTCATGCCCCGCCAGAATCGCACCACGCTCGCCGCAATCACCGCCAGCACGAGAGCGCTGAACAGTCCGAAGAAACCGTTGAGCAGCCAGTGCGGCAGCATGTCGGTATAGGCGTAGATGATCTTCCCGCCGCCGGGTGGCGAGAGCCCCAGCGTTCTTTCGATAGGCCCTTTCAGCCCCAGGGCCACAGCCAACAGCGCGGCCGGGATGCCCAGCAGCAGCGGAATACACTGGGGCTGGGTAGCCCAGCGGCCAAGAAAACGCGGAAAGGCATGGTCGACCACGCACTCCTGGCGAACGGCCGCCAACACGTCACCCGGACGGGCGCCGCGGGGGCACCTCGTCGAACAATCGTTACACTGGTGGCATAGCCAAATGTCCGGGTCCTTCAGCAGCCGATCCTTCATCCCCCAGGCGGCCCAGGCCATTTCCTTGCGTGGGAACGGCTTCCGCTCGGGCGAGAGTTCGCAGGTCGCCGAACAGGTGCCGCACTGAAAGCACTTCTTCAGCGAATCTCCGCCCTGGCGCTGAAGCAATCGAATGAAATCGAGATCCGGCTCGATGCGAACCGCCTTGCCGTTTCCCGAGGGAGCGGAAGCCGCGGGTTGGCTTTCGCCGGCTTCCGGCTGGAGGTTTTCCGCTGAAGTTGTCTCGGCAGTTTCCACAGTCGTATTTCCTCCGGCTACCCTGTCGAGTTGCCCTAGAATCGCAAACTGCTGCAAACCGCTACGCGCCGGTCACATTCCCTTGAACGGGTTCATACCGTACTCGTCGATCACTTCCGCGAGGCCGTCAAAGATCTTCGGGAGCCGCTCGTACTCGGAGATCTGCAGTTGATGGATCTCGACCCGTTCGTTTTCCAGTGCCATCTTCTCCAGTTTCTCCTTGATGTTGTCGCCACGGGCAACGGCCAATTCGCTCCCGTTGATAAAGTGGCATTGATAATCGTCCCCGTACTTGCAGCCGATCAGGACGATCGCGTCGAAACCGCACGACACGGCCTCCGCGATCCAGGCGACGTTGACCGATCCCAGGCATCGTACGGGGATTACCCGAACAAACGGGTTGCATCGAAGGCGGTGCTGTCCCATGAGGTCCATGGCCGGAAAGGCGTCGTTTTCGCACAACAGGGCCAAGATCCTCGGCTTTTCGTCAAACTCGTCCGGCACGTTGACCGCCTTGATCATCGCCCCCACCACGCTGACCGAATAGTCCTTGAAGGAGACGATTCGCTCGGGACACGCCCCCAGGCAAACGCCGCATCGCCGGCATCGGGTCGTCTGAAGCAACGGGGTCCCCTTCTCGTCCTCGTTGAGAACCCCGAACGGACATTCCTCGGTGCAGCGCTTGCACTGGGTGCATCGCTGCAACTGAAACTCGGGATAGGACGTATCGCCCGCACGCGGATGAACGGCCTCGCCCCGGGCGGTCATCTCCACGCACTGTATGGCCTTCAGCGCCGCCCCGGCGCCGTCTTCCCGGCTACCCAGTCCGTCCATCGGCTGGCGCACGCTTCCGGCCGCATAGATCCCGGTGCGCCGAGTCTCGTAGGGGAAGCAGATGAAATGCGAATCGGGGAAACCGTACGCCAACGTGGGCAGATCCGGGCCCTGGCGGTACGCCAGATTCAGAATCGTCGTGCCCTCGTGTTGCTTGAGTTGCTCGACCGTCTCGGCGGCGTCCTTGCGTTGGGTCTCGGAATCGCCCTGGGCCGCCTTGATTTTCGCGTCTTCCAGTGCCCGGATCGCTTCTCCGTCGGCACTGTTTGGCTGCATCCCCGTGGCGAGTACGACCAGATCCACCTTCACCTCGATCCGTTCGCCGGGCATCGTGTTGCTCGCCGAAACCACCAGCCCGCCGTCTTCGTCGCGAACCACGTCGGTCACGTCCGCCCGAGTCGGGAAGACGCCCGGATCCTCTTGCACGCGCTGATAGAAGTCCTCGTACTGCCCCGGGGTGCGAATGAACTCGTAGAAGATGTACGCTTTGGCCTCGTCGTTTTGCTGCCGCAGGTACAGGGCTTGCTTGAGCGACGTGAGGCAGCAGATCGAGGAACAGTAGGAGTGGTGCTCCTTCTTCCTGGAGCCGCCGCATTGGATGAACGCGATGCTCTTGACTTCTTTCCCGTCGGAGGGGCGCGTGATCGGGCCGCCTCGTTTGACGATCTCCTCCAGATCGACGTTGCGAATGACGTCTTCCACCTGACCGTAGGGCAACGTATCTCGGGGGTCGGTGGGGCGCCAGCCGGTTGCCTGGACCACGGCGCCGACGCGGAACGTGCCGTGTACTTCGCCGGCCGGCCGGCCATTGCCCGCCGATGCCAGCGTGACGTCGAACAGCCCTGGGGCCCCCTCAATACGGCTGGTCGTAGCCGACAGATGCACCGTGATCCGGGGATGCGCCTTGATCGCGGCGATGAGATCGTCGACGCCCGTGTCTTCCAACTCGCGATAGGGCGGCTTCGTGGGAACGGACAGGTGTTGCCGTGCCAGCCAGCCGCCGAGCCGGTCGGCCTTCTCGACCAGCCGGACTTCATACCCCGCCTTGGCCGCTTCCATCGCCGCGGTCAACCCGGTGATTCCCCCGCCGACCACGAGAATGCTCTTGTCGAGCGTCTCTTCCGGCAGGAAAGGCACCAGGGGTTCCATCTTCTCGATCTTGGCGATGTACATGCGGAGATAATCCTCCGCCATCATCTGCGTGTCCTCGTCGCCGGGCGGCTGACACCAGACGACGTGTTCCCGCAAGGCGACCTTCTCGACGATCACGCCTTCCGCAAACGCATCGCCCGAATAGAGGCGCCCGGAGATACCGGCGACGACCACCTTGTTGAGTCCCTCGCGCCGGATGTCCTCGTTGATCGATTCCAGACCCGGCCCTTCGCAGGAGTCGACGGTCTTGCAGAACGGCACACGGCACTCATCCGTGACCACTTCGCACAGGGCATTGATGTCCAGCGCCTCGGCGATTCCGTAACCCGTGCAGATAAAGACACCCGTCTTGTCTTCCATGAGGTCATTCCCCCCTGTTTAGGCACTGAATCGCCTTGAGCGCGGCGGCCGTCGCTGCTTTGGTCACCCGGGAAACGTCGCACGGGCGCGTGGCACAACCGGCGGCGTACACGCCCTCGACCTCCGTCGAGCCGTCGATGAAACCGTACGGATCGTATGTCAACCCCAACGGAAGTTCGACGTCGGCCGTGTTGGGGACCATGCCCGTGGCCAGAACCACCATGTCGAACTGTTCGTGAAGATTCTCCCCCGACAACGTATCTTCCACGTCCAGCAGTAGATCGCCGGTTCCGGGTTCCTCGGCGATGGCGGCCACCTTGCCCTTGACAAACGAGACGTTCGCGTCGTCGAGCATCTCCTGGTAGAACTTCTCCTGAGAGCCGATGGTGCGAATGTCGATGTAGAAGATGGTCACCCGGGAGTCTTCGTTCTTCTGGCGCAAGTATCTGGTTTGCTTCAGCGAGGCCATGCAGCAGACGGCTGAGCAGTAGGGCAGATGGTTTTCGTCCCTCGAACCGGCACACTGGACAAAGGCGACGTTTTGGGCATTCTTGCCGTCGGAAGGCCGGATAATCTCGCCGCCGGTGGGTCCGCGCCGGGCGGCCAACCGCTCCATCATCACGTTGGTGATGACGTTGGGATATTGCCCGAACCCGAGATTGTCAAGTCGGGTCGCATCGTAGGGTCGCCAGCCGGTGGCCACGATGACGGCTCCCACCTCGACCTCGATCTCCTCGTCCGTCATGTCGAGGTCGATGGCCCCTGCGGGGTCGGCTCCGGCGATTATCTCGGCATCGGTCTCCGACAGGGCCTCTCGATCGAGGACGTGGACGGGTGGATACGCCATGTCGTGCGGCAGGTAAAGCGCCTTGGTCTTGTCCATGCCCGCGTTGAAATCGTTGGCCCGCTCGGAGGTCAACTGCTCGATCAGGGAGTCGTCCACGGGATGCTCGCCGGTGACGTACCGCGGCCGCTTCCTGATCCGGGCCGTAAATTGGCCCACGGTGCCGGAGAGTTCCTCGACCGTGGCCAGCGTATGCACCTCGATCCGCGGGTTGCGCCTGATTCGAGCGATATTGATCTCGAATCCGCAGGTCGGGGGACACATCTTGGGGAAGTACTGGTGCGTGCGGATCACGCGCCCGCCAAGAGAGGGCTCCTTCTCGACGAGAATGACGCGATAGCCGACTTCGGCGGCCTCTACCGCCGCCGTAATCCCCGCAATACCGCCTCCGATGACAAGAATGGGTCGTGCTTCAGCATTCATGATACCTTGCTCTCGGTACGTTTCTTAACGCCTTGGGCGCATCGCCGTTGGGCTGAGTACTCTGGTATCGCAAACACGGTGGTCTATTCAGCGTATCAAACGGACTGGTATATCATCACCTTCTGGATCTTGAAGAGCAGGTTGGCTAGATGAGATGCAATTATGCCAAGGGAAAACTCACGCGTCCATCGTCCAGCGGCCCCGATTGGACAAGAATTCCGGATTTTTTGCAACTGCGCTGTGGTGGCCCGAGACACCCCAAGGAAAACAGCCGGCCGAAAAGGACGTTGAAATCCATGTGTTCCGAATCGCCGACATCTCGCACGTCACCCCCCTCTCGCGAATTCATGACGGAGTCTATGTTCATTGTGATATAAGCACTTAGAACGAGGAAACGATTAGGATACCCCTCCATCGGGTTAGGTCGCCACTTGTGCCGTTCGCCGCCGTTTCGACCCGCCATCGTGGCACCTGTCGCCTGGGGCATTGCCACGCCACGGTGACTCCACGAAAGAATCTTCGCAAGAAAAATCCGTTCTCGGTGCGTTGATCGCCGTCGACAGGTTCCGAGTCCTCGGTCCCGCTCGATTGCACTGATGGTCCAGGTGAGCTACACTTCCTATTGCAAGGAGCGCATTCTCCTGCCCGCGCTTGCCCAGCAGGGTCGGGTATGAAACCGAGATCGAAACTCGTCTGGAAACTCACGGCCGTGGCCGCGGCGATTCTGATCGCGGCGCTCGCGCTGTCCGGGTACGTCGACAATCTGATCACTCCGGTGCTGCTGGGAGTGGTTGCCCTGTGGTTCACGTTCGGGTTGCTGCTGGAACGGCCGATCCAGGAACTGATCGAGGGCACGCAGCGAATCGGCGCCCATCAACTCGATTTCCGCTTCGAGCAGAAGCGCCGTGACGAGATCGGGCTTCTGGAAGAGTCGTTCAACGCCATGGCGGCAACGATTCAAACCAGCCAGGAAGAGTTGCGCGGCGCCAAGGAGTACCTTGAGGGGATCTTCGAAAACTCCGCCGACTTGATCATTACCGTCGATCCCGAGGGGATGGTGGAGACCTTCAACCGCGGCGCCGAAGAGGCGTTGGGATACGGCCGCGAAGAGGTGGTCGGCAAGCCCATCGAGGCCCTCTTTGCCGATCCCCGCGAGAGGGACGTCGCCATTGCCCAGCTCAAGGACACCGACCACGTCAAGAACTACCAGGCGCAATTCCTTGCCAAGGACGGCCAGATCCGCAACGTACTGCTGACGCTCTCGCGCCTGCGCGACCGGGACGGCAATCCCATCGGCACCTTTGGCATCAGCAAGGACATTACCCAAGAGAAGAAGCTTCAGGACGAGTTGCGCGATGCCAAGGAATACCTCGAGGGGATCATCGAGCACTCCGCCGACATCATCATCACCGTCAACTCGAAGGGGTTGATCGAAACATTCAATCGCGGGGGGGAAGAGGCGCTCGGTTACGCCCGAAAAGAGGTGATCGGCCGGCGCATCGAGAGTCTGTACATCGACCCCCGCGAGAGACACGCCATCGCCAAACTCCTGGCGGATACGAGCGACGTCAAGAATTACGAGACCCATTTGCTGGCCAAGGACGGCGGAGTCCGAAACGTGCTGCTGACGCTGTCGCGGTTTCACGATCGCCAGGGCAATCCCATCGGCACCATCGGCATCAGCAAGGACATTACCCAGGAAAGGATGCTCCAGCGGGAGCTGGCCCAATCGCAGAAGTTTGCCGCCATCGGACAGGCGGTTACCGGAATCCAGCACGCGATCAAGAACATGCTCAATGCGCTGAAAGGCGGCGCGTACCTGGTTCGCAACGGGATGGCCAAGGACAACCGCCAGCGGGTCGAGGAAGGTTGGGCGATGGTCGAGGAGGGCATCCAACGGATCAACAGCCTCTCGCTGAACATGTTGAACTTCGCCCGCGAGTGGAAGCCGGAACTGGAGAGAGTCGACCTGAACGATCTGGTGGCCAGCGTGGTGGAGTTGAACCGGCAGGCCGCCGCCGACCGGGGAGTGACGCTGCGCCACGAAGTGTCCCAGGGGCTGCCCCCCGTGCTGTGCGATCCCACGCTGATCCACATGGCCACCACCGACATCGTGGTCAACGCCATCGACGCCTGTACCGGGAAACGCTTCCGCGGCGGCAAATCTCCCGAGATCGTGCTGGGCGATTCCCCGGGAGACGGCTCCCCGGGAGATGGCGGGGATTTCCACGCGATCGAGATTCGCGACAACGGATGTGGCATGACCGAGGCGACCCGGAAGAATATTTTCACCCCGTTTT
>JABMRP010000163.1 GCA_013202535.1 Planctomycetota bacterium | reverse complement strand
AAGCCTCGAACTCGGCTGCGGCCTGTCGGGCCCGATGGCTGACTTGCTCGCAGATGGCGCGTACCTCGAACCGGTCGCCCAGCGCCCGAAGCGCGGGCCGATGGCGTTGCTCCCAGGATTCACCCAATCCGACGAGGCCGACGCGAAGTTTCATCAGCCGATGTTCCTCATACCCAACGGTCTTCTGTCCAGCGAGTCCGATCCATTCCTTTTGCCGGCCTGCCCAGTGGTCGCGGCGACTCGCCCGGTGATTATATCGGATTGGTGCCGTGGGACTCAATCGAGAACCCCCAGATGTTAGGGTCCGGCGGTTTGTTCCGCTGGAAGCGATCGTGCGTTTTCGAGCCCGCGGTTTGATCACCGGGGCATCGGGACCGGCCGCTCCAATTTGCCGCTGGCCGCCGGCCAACGGAAGATTGCAAGCCCCGGTGACACAAAGACTTAGCCAGACATGCACAGCAGCCGGTCGATTCGGCAAAGCTGGTGTTTTCGATCCATCAAAACCGCGGCGACCGCAAGAAGTCCCCGCCGGCTTCGTTTTTTCGCTTGCAAGATCCGCTTGTGCCGATAAACTGGAGTCTTATCGCCGTGCGGTTATCCGCAGATTGCGAAGAAGTGCGCTGTTGAAAACCGACGGCCCAAATCGGGCAACCCCCCCACCTGCCCGCCATTGACCTCCCCCCCGCGGCATTCTCTGTCTCATGCCATGCTTCCGCCGGAAACCTCCCGGCAATTGCAGGGTTACGGATCATTCGCGGAGGAACCGCACCATCCAATTTACGGAGATCACGCGATGACAAGTTTAACCATGGCAGTTGTGCTTCAAGCCGTTCTCGGAGCTGCCGGTTCGGATTCGGATTCGGAAACCTACAGCGAAGCGGTCCGTCAGAGCAATGAAACCGGGCGACCCATTCTCGTCATGGTGAGTGCCGACTGGTGCGGAGCCTGCCAGCGGATGAAGAGCACCGTCATTCCCCAGGCCAAAACCCGCGGAATCTTCAGCGACGTCAGTTTCGCCGTGATCAACATGGACCAGCAGCGGGATTTGGGCCGACAACTCACCGGCGGCGGCCCGATTCCCCAATTGGTCATGTACAGCAAGACGGCCGATGGCTGGAAACGCCAGAAACTCGTGGGAATGCAGAGCATCGACACGGTCGAGAGGTTCATCGAAAAGGGCATCGCCATGAACCAATCGGGGGCTCAAGAGAATGAAGCCTCCGGGACCACCGCGGCGAACGCGGCCCGGGCGCGCGTGCTGTTGACCGCCAATCGATCCGGCGATTTGGAGCAGACGACGAAGTAGCCCAAGCTCGCGAATTCCCGTGAATCGCAACAAGAAGTCTTCCAGTCGGGTTTGACCGCGGGCGGGCGTTCCGCGTAGGATGCCGCGTCGAGGGCCGTTCAATCAGGTGATCGACGCAGAGGTTTCCTCCGGTGGAGTCGGTAAAGATAGTGGCCATTGTCCAGGCCCGGATGGGAAGCACGCGGCTGCCGGGCAAGGCGCTTTGCGAACTGGGCCGGCGAACCATGTTGGGACAGGTGGTGGCCCGAGTGGGCCGCGCCGGCAGTCTGGACGAAGTGGTCGTCGCCACGACCGATCTGGCTGGCGATGATCCGCTGGCCCGCCACTGCGCCGCACTGGGGGTTGCCTGCTTTCGGGGAAGCGCCGAGGACGTGCTGCATCGCTACTGGCACGCCGCTCGGGAATATCAGGCCGACGTCGTGGTCCGCGTGACCGCCGACTGCCCGCTGATCGATCCGGGCGTGCTCGACGACGTGGTCCGCCGTTTCCTCGCCGAGGGGCCCGACTACGCGGCCAACGTTCTCGATCGCACCTATCCGCGCGGCCTCGATACCGAGGTCTTTTCGGTCGAGACGTTACGGCGCGCACACCGCGAGGCGGAGTTGCCCTATCAGCGGACGCACGTGACGCCGTATGTGTACGAGCATCCGGAGCGTTTCGCTCTGCTGTCCGTCAGCGGGCCTTCGGTCAGCGGCGGCGAGAATCCGAGCCACTGGCGATGGACGGTCGATGAAGCGGCCGATCTGGAGTTCGTTCGCGCGGTGTACGCGAAAATGGCCCCGCGCGACGATTTCACCTGGCGCGACGTCTGCCGGTTGCTGGCCGAAGAACCCCAGTTGGCGGAGATCAACGGGCACGTTCGTCAGAAGCGGCTTGAAGAAGGGTGAGGGCCGCCAAAGCGGAAAGAACGAGGGCTAGAGCCGTAGCAGCGAGACGGTGACTTGCATCATTCGCTCGTCGAGCATGATCGCTTCGCTGTGGGTCTGTTCGAAGGCCACGCTGAGGAACTTCAGGCCCTTGGCGTAGGCGATGTCGTAGCTTTGTCCGACGATGACCGAGGGCACGGTGACGTTGGAAAAGGCCCATTTCGTCTTGGCCAGACCTTTCTTGATTCCCCCGGCGATGAGATTGGTGATCTCGCCGACGCCGTCGATAATCTGCGCGGTGAGGTGGTCGGCTTCCTCCTGTAACAGGCCACCGACCGCAGCCAACGCGACTTTCTCGGCCAGATTCACCGTTACGAAGCCCGACACCGCGCCATGGACGCCGATCATGCCGGTGACCAGTCCCTTTTCCCTCAGCGGCACGCTCGACATTCCCACGCATCGCACCTGGGTGTCGCACATCGTCAACGCACTGTTGACCGCGTCGGTAATCGAGTTCAGTAGATCGGGATCCGCGGCAAAGGCGTTGCTTGCTTCCAAGGTTGCACTGGCCATGAAAATCTCCATTTCAAAAGGCGGCAAGGGGTGCTTGGGTTCCCGGGTTCGCGGAAACCGGACATGCCAGCCCGTGTGGTTGGTGCCGTTGCTAGAGGCGATTCGGTTCTATGTCGCTAACAATTCATGGGTTACGGAATGCGACGGCGCGACGCCCGAGGGGCGTGAATCGCGCAAGAAAGAGGCCAAAACAGACGCCTCCCGCGCCACGATCGGTACAATCGGCGAAATCCACCTCCGCGGTCGCCCCCTTTCGCCGAGGTCGAGAGACCTGCGCCAATCGCACGTCTCGCGGTGCGCGAGGTCCGCTGGCCCGCTGGGAGAGATGGTCTGTTGAAAGTTGAATGACGTCGCGTGTGATGGCGCCCTGGGATAAAAAGGGGGGAAGGGGAAGGGTGACCGTCATCAGTTTTCTGTTGACACCACGAGGCGAAGGGTGTAGCCTACGCGGACGCCGGGAAAAAAGGGGCAAAAGGATGTTTAGGCAAGATGGAGATGAAGGGCATCGCGGCAAGTCGCCCCATCTAGCACGGTGGTTCCTGCATAGTTGTCCTGAGTTCGCCACGCGCATGGCTGTTAGGCCGTCCGCGCTCTTACAGCATCCGTTTACGGCTGTGCGGGAGGATGATTCGGGAGCACGCGACCCTCGTCCGATGAATGCACTTCCGGGATGTTGACCCGTCGGAAAACGCCATCGATCCTTCGGTTTCCCCGGAACGTCGAAACCGTGCTCTGTCCGTGTCTGGCCGCGTCGTCGGCTGCTGCACGGTCGGGGGGGACTTTCTTCCCAAACAGCCGGTTCACCACGGAAACGAGCGGCACAAGCGCGACAAGCGGCACTACCACCGATGGATTGAATCCGCCATGAGAATTGCGCTGAATATCGAACACGTCGACGCCCATCGAGGTGGGGCGGAAAAGTACGCGGGGACGCTCGCCCGCGCGCTCCATGCGGCCGGGCACGAGGTCCATGTTTTCGCCCGAGACGTCGCCTCCGGCGAACTCCCCAGCGAGGTCTTGTTCCATGCGGTGCCGGCGAGCCGGCTGTCGCGGCTGAAGGCGTTTCGGGCGTACCAGTTTGCGGCAGCCTCCGAGACGATGATCAAGCGATTCGATTTCGACAGAATCATCGGCTTCTCGAAGGTCTGGTACCAAGACGCCTATCTGGCGGTCGGCGGCAGTCATCCCGCGTCGCTCGATCACGGCAGCCGCCGATTGCGTGGATGGGCGCCGCGGCTTCTGTGGTGGCTGGGCAAGTCGATGAGCCTGCGGCAGTGGGTGTTCCGAGCCATTGCCCGGCGACAGTTCTCGTCCCGGTTCACTCCGCACATCATCGCCCCGAGCCGGATGGTGGCCGAGCATTTCCAACGGTATCACAAGATTCCTCCGGAGCGAATCTCGGTCGTCTACAACGGCCTTGACCGACGCGACCACGCGGAAGACAGCCGGTCGCTGCGAGAAGCGTTTCGCCGCGAGCAGGGCCTCGGCCCGGGCCACGTGGGAATCCTTTTCGTGGCGAGGAACTACGGACTCAAAGGGCTTACGCCTCTGCTGGAAGCGTTCGCCCGACTCGTACGTTCGTTCCCCGAAAGCCGGCTGGTGGTCTGTGGAAACGACCGTGACCGACGCTATCGTCGCCAGGCCGAGTCGCTGGGCGTGGAGCGGAAGACGCGTTTTCTCGGATCCGTGGATGATGTGCGTCCGTGCTTCGCCGGGGCCGATCTGTTCGCCTTCCCGACGTTCTACGACCCGTGCAGTCTGGTCGTGCCGGAGGCCATGGCCGCGGGACTACCGGTGATTACGACGCGACAGAACGGGGCCGGAGAATTGCTTACCGACGGCGAGGACGGCTATGTCATCGATTCGCCGTGGCACGTCGATCAGATGGTGGACCGGCTCGCCCGGCTCGTCGCTGACCGCGAACTCCGTGCGGCCATGGGGCAACGGGCGGCAGCGCGGGCGACGGAACTCACGGTGGAAGCCCAGACCGAGCGGATCGCAACCATTCTCGAACGTCCCGCCGATGCCCGGAGGGACGCCGCATGAAGCTGGCAGGCGGACAAGCGCTGGTAACCGGTGCCGGGGGATTCATCGGCAGCCATCTGGCCACGGCCCTGGTCCGGGCCGGTGTCCACACGCGGGCGATGGTCCATTACAACTCGCGGAGTGACATCGGCCAACTCGCGTCGGTGGCGCCCGAGGTTCGGGAGTCGTTGGAGATCGTCTTCGGCGACGTGCGAGACCGAACGGCGGTCCAGGGCATGGTCCAAGGCTGCGACGTGGTCTTCCATCTCGCCGCCCTGATTGGCATTCCCTACAGCTACCACGCCGCGCAAAGCTACTTGGAGACAAACGTCCTGGGCACGCTGAACGTGTTGGAGGCCTGCCGCAATTGCCTGGTGGAGCGACTCGTGCAGACCTCCACCAGCGAAGTTTACGGGACGGCGCAATACACGCCGATCGATGAGAAGCATCCGCTGAAGGCTCAGAGTCCCTACGCGGCCACGAAGATCGGCTCCGACCAGTTGGCCTATAGCTACTGGGCATCGTTCGAGAGCCCCGTGGTCATTGTCCGCCCGTTTAATACGTATGGCCCCCGGCAAAGCGCCCGCGCCGTGATCCCCACGATCATCACGCAGGCGCTGACCGGCAGCGATATCAAGTTGGGCAGCACCAGCCCGGTCCGCGACTTTCTCTTCGTCGAGGACACGGCGCGCGGGTTTATGGCGGCCGCCGAGAGTGAGGACGTGTGCGGCGAAGTCGTGAATCTGGGTACGGGATCCGGCGTGACGATCGGCCGCGTCGTCGAACTCGTGGGCGAGCGACTTGGCCGAGATCTCGTCGTCCACGCGCGCGATGAGCGGATGCGGCCGGAGAAGAGCGAAGTCATGGAGCTGATATGCTCCGCGGAGAAGGCCGCCGCCACGATCGGCTGGCGCGCGGCCGTCAGCCTCGACGAGGGGCTCGGTCGGACCATCCAGTGGATCGAGTCCCACCGCGATCATTACGCCACAAACCGTTATTCCATTTGAGGAGTGTCTCATGCAAGCGGTGTTATTGGCCGGAGGCAAAGGGACGCGTCTGAAACCGTTTTCCACCATCTTCCCCAAGCCACTGGTGCCTTTGGACGATGTTCCGGTGATCGAGGTTCTCGTCCGGCAATTGCAGGCACACGGGATTACCGACCTGACCGTCGTCACCGGGCATCTGGCCGAATTGATCCGCACTTTTCTGGGTGACGGCTCGCGCCTGGGCGTCCGGATCCGGTACTTTCGCGAGGACACGCCGCTCGACACGGCCGGTTGTCTTGGCATGTTGGAACGCCCCGACGAGCCGTTCCTGGTCATGAACGGCGATCTCCTGACGACGCTGAACTTCAACCATCTTGCCGCGTTTCACCGGCAACAACATGCGATGGCAACCATTGCGACGTACGAGAAGAGCGTAACGATCGACCTCGGCGTCCTTCAGGTGGACGGCCAGGGACAGTTGACCGAGTATCTGGAGAAACCGAAGCACCGGTTTCTCGTGAGTATGGGGATCTACTGTTTCCAGCCCGAGGTTTGCGATCTGGTGGAGCCGGGCGAACCGCTCGCCATGCCCGACTTGATCTTGCGCATCCGCGAACAGGACCGGCGGGTGATGGCCTATCAGGAGGACTGCTACTGGTTGGACATTGGCCGGCCCGACGATTACGCCACGGCGATCGATCAGTTCAACCGCGATCGCGGACGATTCCTTCCCCCAAGAAGGGTCGCTTGATACGCCAGGAGAACTCCAGCCGAAATGATCCGGCCATGGACATCCAACGGATCCCGCCACTAGCCAAGTGCCGGCTTCTCGTTACCGGCGCGGGCGGCTTTTCGGGAAGGCACCTCGCCGCGCAACTGCGACTTCGCGGTCCCGCGGTGATCGTCGGCCTGGACCATGCGGCCAGTGCGCCGGCCGAACTCGATCTCTTCATCGAGTGTGATCTGACCGATCCAAACGCGGTGTCGAAAGCCATTTTCCGCGCCCGCCCCGACGTCGTCATTCACTTGGCGGGCGTCTTCGGCGCTGCGAGTCCGGAGGCGATCTGGGACGTCAACGTCGGGGGCTTCCGCCATCTATGTGCCGCGCTTCGCCGCTACCAGGAAGAAAAGGGCCCGACGATCCGCCTGGTGACCGTGGGCTCGGCGGCCGAGTTGGGCTCCGCGGGCGTGGCCCGGTTGCCGGTCACGGAGGAGGCTGCCTGCTGCCCGGAAACAGACTACGGCAAGAGCAAGTTGGCGGTGACTCGTTTGGCACAAGCGGAACCGACCGACGGTCCGCTCCAGATCGTCGTCGCGCGGCCTTTCAATCTGGTGGGGCCCGGATTGAGCGAAAGTCTTTCGCTGGGCAACTTCGCGCGACAGATCGCCGCTGTCGGCCGGGGCGAAGCGGAAGCGATCCACTGCGGCCCGCTATCCGCCCGGCGCGATTTCCTCGACGTTCGCGACGCCGCCGAAGCGTATCTGGCGCTGGCCGAGCGGGGACGCGCCGGACAGGTCTACAATGTTTGCGCCGGCCGCTCTTTCCGTATCGGTGATCAACTCCAGGCGATGATCGCGGCGGCAGGCGGAAACATACCGGTTATCGAGGATCGCTCGCCTCGGCGCCCCGGCGACCTGCCCGATATCTACGGTGACCACACCAAGATCACCCGGGAAACCGGCTGGCATCCCACGATCCCCATGTCGCAAAGCCTGGCGGATTTGATGGTTTCGTCTCGCGCAGCGTGAGACGTCGCGGGTCCCCCTTTTCGCCCGGTTCGCGCCTTGCATGCCCCGCCCAGGTGGGGTATTGGCCTCGCTAACCCGCTCTCCGCTCCGAATCAGAAGCCGCACGCTGGGCGCAGGTCTCCCGGCCTCGCCGAAACCGACGACCGCAGGTCTCCCCTCGGCTTGCTCTCTGGGTGCTGCGGAAACGGGAAATGCTGCCTCAAATCGCCCTCATTTCACGAGATCTCGGCGCGTTGATTCATCGGACGGTATTATTGTGGGCGGCGGAGGACGTGGTTGTCGAGTAAAGAATAGAGCATGGACATCTTTCGCACGGCGTGCGAGAATGGGCTCGTTGAATCCAAATTCGCGAATCTGTCCTGAACGAACAAAATGCCCAGCGCACTCCGAGAATCGAAAGGCCGCTCTCGGAGGAAACGTATCCCTCCGCTCGTTGTCGATTTGTGTTGCGGTATGGGAGGACTTTCGCTTGCTGCGAAACAACTGCGGATGAGAGTGTTGGCGGGTGTGGACATTGCCCCGTCTGCCACTCGAACCTATCAGCAGAACTTCCCCCGTGCGACCGCGATAACCGGAAGCGTCCGATCAGACTCTCTCATTCGTGATTGCAAAGAGTTGATCGTCCAGGAGCGCAGAAGTTATCAGCAGGCTATCGTCGTATCTGGTCCTCCATGTCAGGGGTTCTCTGTCGCCGGACCAAGAGATCCGAACGATCCTCGCAACCAGATTCTGCTGGCGGTCGCGAGGTCTATCGTCGCGATCCAACCTCGTTGTGCCCTGATCGAGAATGTTGCCAGAATCCTCGACGACGATCATTCGGCCCGCCTACGAAAACTGACAAGCGTTCTCGCAAACGGCGGATATCACGTGAACGAAGCGGTGCTCGACGCCGCGGACTACGGGGTCCCTCAGCGCCGGAAACGAGCCTTCTTTGTGATTACCAGACGAGTTGCTCCCGCTGCCGCACTGTGCGAACTACTTGAGTTGCACAAGCAATCTCCGGTCAACGTCGCGGAGGTTTTGGAAGACCTCCCGACTCCACCGACGCGCCCGGACAAATATGTTGATACGGACGATTGCGGAGGCTTGTCGAATCACTTTGCAATGCAGCATTCGGAGAGAGTCAAAGCGAAAATTGCTGACATCCCCCAAGGGTGTGGGCCGATGTCGTATCGCAAGCTGCACCCAGAACAGATTTCCAACACGTTGATCTCGGGCCATCGCGCTCCGCCAGCGCACTACTCACAGCCAAGAAGCATTACGGTTCGCGAGGCAATGCGACTGCAAGGGTTCCCGGACGACTTTCGTGTCTACGGATCTTTTGCCAATCAAATGGGCCAAGTCACGAATGCAGTGCCGCCACCATTGGCCATGGTTGCACTGCGAGTCCTGTGCGAAGTCGCGGGAGTTGAACTTGAATGACAAAACCAAAGTCAAAAGCCGAGCAAATCCGCGATACATCCAAGACGGGCAAGCCTGTTAATATCCCGTTGCGAACGTCGCAAAAGATCTTGGCGAGAATCACCGACGGAATTTACCGGCAACCCGCTTCGGCCTTGCGCGAACTGATTTCAAACGCCTACGACGCCGACGCCAGGAAAGTCACGATTACGACAGACGCTCCGCGATTCGCGGAGATTTCTGTTCGCGATGATGGCATTGGGATTTCGCCAGAGATGTTGCAGTACCTGATCGAAAACATCGGCGGCAGCGCAAAGCGAACGGGCAGGGGAGAAGAACTCAGGATTACTTCTTCCGCCGATAAGGACTTCAGTCCCAAGGGCCGAAAGTTGATCGGAAAGATGGGGATCGGACTCTTCGCCGTGGCCCAATTCACGCGGCACTTTCTGATAATCACGAAATGCAAGGGTGAAGGTTTTCGCACCATCGCCGACGTCACGCTTGGAAAGTCCGACGACACGGAACAGACATCTAGTGATGTCGAGATCACGAGCGGTGAAGCGAGGATATGGATTGAGTCGGCGTCAAATATCAACGCACAGGGCACGGAAGTCAAATTACTGGACCTTCTTCCTCGCACGCGGGCGGAATTGTGCAGCCTTGAACACTGGTCGCGAATCGACTTCGAGAGCGAGGAAGACGGAAAGTCACAAGCAGTTCCACCGGTTTTTCATATTGGTCGGATGGATCCAGAAAATGCCGACCAGTTGCTGGAGCAGCCGAAGTTGCCTTGGGATACGAAAGACGGTCCCAAAATGCGTTTTGAAAAGCTGGTGACATCGGTTCGCGCTCTTGCCGGGACAGCCGGCGGACTTGTTGATCTCGACGCCGTGTGTGACAACTACTTGCAGACACTTTGGAATCTTGCACTCGCCTGCCCATTGGACTACATGGGGCATCACCCCTTCGATATACCGAAGGATAACAAGACGTTGTTCTTTGATTTGGAGAACAAAACACGCGGACAGTCAGTTGAACTGAAAATTGCGAAGGGCAAAACTGCCCGAGAAGAGCTCGATCTGCAATCGCCTTGGGCTCCCAAGAAGGACAAGTTCGAGCTGCTTATTGACGGAACACAAATCTCGCGTCCGATTGTGTTCATCGACCAGCCCAAGACCGTCAATGCAATTAAGACGCCGCTCCTGTTCGTCGGCAAATGCCGCGAGGAATTCGATGACAAGCTGCCTTCACTGAGCGGCGGTCCGCTGGAATTCGAGGCGTATCTGTTCTGGACGCCGAAAGTTCTGCCAACGCAACACCAGGGCGTGATGTTACGAGTGGGAAATGCCGCGGGTGCTATTTTCGACCGTACATTCATGGGCTATCAGATATCCGAACAAACTCGGCTTCGCCAGATCACCGCCGAGATATTTGTACACGAAGGACTGGATGGAGCGATCAATCTTGATCGAGAAACATACAACTTCGCTCATCCGCACTACCAGTTCTTGGTGAAGTGGCTGCATTCAGCCCTGCGGCAGCTTTCAAATCGAAACAAGGCGATCGGAAAGGAAATTCGCGACAAGAAACGCGGCGACGAAAGCACCAAAGTTAGAAAGAGAATCGAGAGAGTTGTCACCAAGAAACTTGCAGATGTCGGTGTCGATGATGTTGTTGAAGTGCAATTTATCGAGCCGACACTCTTTGAGTCAGTCAGCGACATTCGAGACGAAGGGATCGTTGCGTTCCGGAAAGATGCCGTATTTAGAGACAATAGCGGGAGGAAGACGGGCGCATCGAAGCAAAGGGAAGAGGTTTACGAACAAAAAGCAACGGCCCTTGCCCAGTTGCTGTATGGCTGGGGGTTGTTGGACGATTTGAGTTACGACGATCAGGCAACACTTGTCCGAGATATCCTGGAGATTGTACTCTTGGAGGACGGCACATGACGGACAAGTCATCAGACCTTTCGGATGATATTGTCCCGGAAGCTCCTCGGCATTCGTCGTTCGACCGTAAGTTTGAACCGTGGCACAAGGTACGCAAGGAGTTTGTTCGCAAAGAGCAATGGAATAAGTTTGTTATTCGCTACGTAAAGAGGCATTTGAAGAGGGAACTACAGGCCGAGGGCGTGAACGAATGGTCCACCGATGATGAGATGCTCGATATACCCGAGACGATCAGTGTGGCGTATCCGCTCAAGTGCCTCGTCATCCCCGGCGACGACATTCTCGATATCCGTTCGCTCTGTCGCGACACCGAGAACATCAAGTGTTACATCCGCTATCTTGGTTTCAACGAGGGCCAGGGATCGGATCGGGTAGGCACACGGGTTCACATTGCACACAATGAGGTCACGTCGCATCCGCGTGTAAGCACCCACTCGCTTGTGCTGTGCGACCGTTTTCAGATGGTTGCGAAACCGAATTCGCAAGCATACCGATACATGAAAGAGTTTGGTCCATTTCATGTGGTTAATCTCGATCTTTGCGACAGCCTTTTCCCAACCACGTCTGGCGACCTTGAATCCTACTACAATGCGCTTTACAGAATGTCCGCGTTCCAGATGAAAGAAATGGCGACTCCGTGGCTCTTATTCATCACGACCCAAGCCGCGCCCAAGGAAGTCGACGCGTCGCAGTTGGATATGCTCTGCAAACCGACGAAAGACAATGTTCTGATAAGCACTGAGTTTGCCGCCGCTATATCCGATCTCGTGCCGACTGCTGCGTTGAACACGGGTACTTCTGCTCCAGTTGATTGCTCACAGCTAAACGAAAGGCAACTCATTGATCTGTTCGGCGTCGCCATCGGCAAAGCACTATTGAAGTTTTGCTCAACGGCCACGCCGAAATGGAAGGTGGGCATGCTTGGAAGTCATATTTACAGCATCTACGAGCCGCTCAACGTCTCGATGCTGTCACTCGCTTTCAAGTTCAGCCCTGTTACGGCCCCACCTCAAGACTCAACAGGCCTATCTTCTATCGACCTTCCAACCCCAACCTCATTTAATGAGTCAGAACTGGCAACCAAGTTGGTTGCTGCCGTTCGGAACATCAGCAATATCGACGAAATACTCGCCGCTGACCCTGAACTGAAAACGCGGTTGACGGAGTCGAGCGCCGACCTGTTGAAGTCGGCTGGATATGACCGGAACGTCTACCTTCAATGGGTGAAGGATGGCGAGCAAACGTCTCTCGGGTGATTCGTGTATCTGTGTTCCGAGTGGACGGTTGAGAGCGAGTCGGTCCGACGCATCGACGCGTTTTCGAGAGCCAGCGAAGCAGTGTGCTGGCACGCAGAGCATGGGGACGAGGTAACATGGCTCTGTGCTGGAGCACAGCAAGCGAGAGTCCGCTCTGCTTGGAACCGCCTTCATCCTCACTCTCTCCCCCAGAGGGAGAGGGGACTGCGGGATCGTGACCCCTTCTCATTTCCGCTAAAACGGCTAACATGGTCGGAGGATCTGCCGCGCCTTCGACCGGAGCATGACGCTCGGGCAGCAAAACAACGGGCTCCCCTGGACGCCTTCCGCCGCGCCGCGAACGAGTGCCCGGGCTAAACAATCGATCTGGTTCCCATGCTGGAGCGTGGGTCTCCGGACCTCGCCGAAAGGGGGCGACCGTGGGTTTCCCCCTCGCCCCGCTGTCTAGCTGGGGCGGAAACGGGAAATGCTGTCTCAAAGCTTACTCCTTTCACGGCAATCCGGGGCTCTGAAAACGAGACGAGTGCTTCGGACCGCGATGCTCTGGATTCGCAGTAACCGTAGACATTTCCGCAAGATGTGGCGGAACAGGTCGGGAGTGTTTCTGGGAGCGGTGTTTGAAGGAATGCGTCCGGAAGCTATAATCAGCCTACCCGGGGGGTTTGGCGGTGGTGCATCAGCGCCTTGCCCTGCGTCGACGACGTTGTGCCCCACCAGCATAATGCCTGGCGATACTGCCCCGATTGACACGGTGCCGAAAGCAAAAGAGGATTCCGGAGCTTAATCCATGAGCGCGAAGAAGAAGTTGTCTCCGAGAGACTCAGGCACTCAGGCTGCCAAAGACGAATGGGAGGAGACCTTCGATGCCGTACCCGACCCGATCTGCATTCTCGACACACAGCACAGGATTGTGCGGGTCAACAAGGCGATGGCCGAGCGGTTGGGCGTCACGAAGAAGGAATGTGTCGGACAGACCTGCTATTCCTGCGTCCACGGAACGGACGAACCTCCATCCTTCTGTCCCCACGCACTATTGCTCAAGGACGGTCAGGAACATACGGTCGAGGTCCACGAGGAGCTGCTCGGCGGCGATTT
>JABMRP010000162.1 GCA_013202535.1 Planctomycetota bacterium | reverse complement strand
GATCAGGGGTTTTACATCGGCGACCACGGCTGGTACGACAAACGCTGGATGTACGAAGAATCGCTGAAGATGCCGCTCATTGTCAAATGGCCGGGCGTCACCAAGCCGGGGTCACGCAGCCGGCTCATGGTTCAGAATCTGGATTATGCGGAAACATTTCTCGACATCGCCGGCGCACCCATTCCGGACGACATGCAGGGGGTTTCGCTGGTCCCGCTTCTGCAAGGAAGAACGCCGGAGCATTGGCGCAAGAGCATCTATTATCACTACTACGAATACCCGAGCGTCCACATGGTCCCGCGGCACAATGGCATTCGCACCGAACGATACAAGCTGATGCACTTCTACGAGTTCGACGAATGGGAATTCTACGATCTCCAAAGCGATCCCGAGGAACTCACGAATCTCTACGGAAACGCCAAATACGCCGCGGAGATTGGCCGAATCAAAAGCGATCTTGAGGACCTGCGAACAAAGTATGCCGACGATAGCGACATGTCCCTGAAGCCAGCTCAGTGGCGGGCCCAATATCGCTGAGACGAGCCACGCGGGTGTTTCGCGGATCGTGTTCTTTTTCATCATTGTGGATGAAGTGGAGATCGCGGGGAGGCCAGCCTAGCCCGCGCGGGGGGTATTGATGGCGGGAAACGGCCTGCACGAGCCGCCGTTGGCCAAAGCCCGTTTTGTGGGAGCAGGTGGGTGTGGTCCGCTCCGCGCCAATATATTGCCTGGAGAGGGCATCACGATACAATCGTTTGAGATACATTTGAGATAGTGTGCGACGTTCAGCAGGCTGCTGGCGCCGCGGTAACTCGTTTCAGTCGTCAAAGGAGGAAGATCGATGAAGAGGCTTGTCATACAGGTTTCGTTACCGCTGATGCTTCTGGTCGGGCTGACGCTGATCGGACCGCAGCCGGCCGAAGCGGCCAAATGGCGCCGGACCGCGCGGCGTTCCTACGTCCACCCACCTATTCGTGTGGCTCCGCCTGTCCGCGTTTTTGCACCGGGCGTCGGTGTCCACGTTGGTCCGGGAGTCCACGTCCGGGCCCCCGGCGTCCGGGTTCAGGTCGGTCCGCGGTATCCGTCCTACTATCGGGGGTCGTTCTACTCTCGATGGTAATCGATCCTCTTTTTCTTCTGTTGGGAGGCGGCACCCGAACGGGTGTCCTTGCGAAAACTGAGCGGTGTGATCTCGTCGCGAACCGGAGCCAGTTTGCCGCCCTCAAGGCGATCGACTTGCTGGGCTGTGCGAAACCACTGCGCTGCCATGGCCGCGACCCGATCGGGGTTCTGCGAGGCAAGGTCGTTCAGTTCCGTCCGGTCCTCGTCCAGATTGTAGAGTTCCCACCTGCCCAGCTTTGCCGAGACCAGCTTCCACGGTCCCTGGCGCAAGGCGCGATCCGTGCCGAAGTGAAAATAGAGCGTCTCGTGCGGCTGCCGAGTTTCGCCACGAAAGATCGGCAGCAGCGACTTGCCTTGCAGCGGGTCGATCATGCGGTCGTCGATCTGCTGGGGATAGGTGGCGGCGCCCAATTCGATGAAGGTGGCCATGACGTCGATTAAGTGTCCCGGCTGATCGGTTATCGATCCGGGTTCGGTCTTGAGTCCCTCGGGCCAATGAACGATCAGCGGGGAAGAGATGCCCCCCTCGTGCTGGTTTTGCTTGTACAAGCGAAACGGCGTGTTGCCGGCGTGGGCCCAGGCGGCGTCGTAGGTCCAATAGGACTTCGCGTCCCAGGGAGCCAGATGACGGCCTCGGGTACGTTCAAAGGGGCAGGCGCCGTTGTCGGAACAGAACAGAATCAGCGTGTTGTCCAGAGTGCCTGCTTCCTTCAGGGAATGCACGAGCCGGCCGACGTTTTGGTCGACGAGATCGACCATGGCGGCGAAGACCTCCATGCGATCGGCTTCCCACCGGCGTTCTTCTTCACTGAGGCTATCCCAGGCGGGGACATGATCGGGCCGCGGGCTGAGCTTCCACCGCGCCGGCAGAAGACCCGATTCGATCTGGCGGCGGTGCCGCTTGACGCGAAGTTTGTCCCAGCCGTCGTCGTAACGGCCATCGTACTTCCGGACCGCCTCCTCGGGTGCCTGCAACGGGTAGTGCGGAGCGTTGAACGCAACGTACAGGAGAAATGGTTTGTCCCCGGCATTGGCCTCTTCGAGAAACTCAATCGCAAAGTCGGTAATGGCGTTGGTGGTGTAGAAGGGGCGGCCATGGAGGGTCTCGGGGACATCCCAGGGCTGGCCATTGAGCCGGAAGCTATTGTCGCCGGTGAAGAAGTTCGTCGCCCCGGATAGATGTCCCCAATAGCGCCCGAAGCCAAAGTCGGTGGGTTGCCCGCCGAGGTGCCACTTGCCGGCCATGGCGGTGAAGTACCCGGCGGGCGAAAGCACTTCCGCGATGGTGGCGCCGCGGCTCAGTTTGGCGCCGCCGGCCTGATCGCAGTAGAGCCCCGTCATCAGCGACACGCGCGACGAATGGCACTTGGCCGTATTGTAGAACTGGGTGAACCGCAGCCCGTCGGCGGCGAGAGAATCGAGGTTGGGCGTCTCGATTTCCGAGCCATAACATCCCAGGTCGGCAAAGCCGAGATCGTCGGCCATGATGAGGACCACGTTGGGACGCTCAGCGGCCTGGGGGGTGGACGGGTTCAGGAGCGACACAACCAAGGGCACGACGGCAGCGAGTAGTGTTTTCATGTTTCTTTCTTCTTTTCGTTGCGGGTCTGCTTTCCAAACAGAACGAGTGTCTTGGTTGGAATACGGCCCAAGTCGGCCGTGGATGTCTATCGCCGTGTCAACGACCGCCGGGGGTAATCTCGTTATGCCACACCTCTCCTACCCCCTTGTTTCCTACTCCTCCGCGTTCTCCGCGCCTCTGCGTGAGCCCCCTTTGTTCTCCGGGGCGTGAACGGTTACCTCCACGTCACAGGCTCCATCCTTCTCGATACTCCCCGCGGATGAAGCGCTTCGCTTCGGGGGCGCCGGTAACCTGCATCTTCCGGGCGTCCCACTCGATCGGCGTTCCGCTTTGCAGGGCCACGTTGCCCAGCAACACCATTTCGGTCAACGGAGCCGAGTACGCGAAACTGGCACAGGGTTGCGTTCCCGTTTTGCAGGCTGCAATCCACTCCTGCATGTGCCGGTTGCCTTTCGTCCAATCGCCTTCGGTGACCGCGCGGATCTTTTGGTAGGGCTTCTTGCTTTGGACGTCGGCGAACTCCGGAATCGCCCGCGGACCAACCTGACCGGGGGTCGTCCCGAAGACCGTCGGCCCGAACATCATCGTATGTTCGTCGCCGACAAAGATCGAGCCGTTGCTGCCGACTTCGCGAAGGTACGGCAACTGGCCGGGGCGAGACGGCCGGCGTCCACCGTCGTACCAGGTGATCGTCACCGGCGCCAGGTCCTCCCGGGCCGGAAAACGGTAGCGGATGGTCGAAGCTTCGGGATACGTTTCGCCGTGGACGCCCGTCGAGTCGGCCTCGACGGAAAACGATTGGGCCTGGCCGAGCTTGAGACCCCAGAATGCGGCGTCGAGCAGGTGGCATCCCATGGCGCCCAGCGCCCCGGTGCCGAAGTCGAGCCATCCTCGCCAGCGGTACGGATGGTAAGCCGGCTGGAAGGCTCGCTGGGGAGCCGGGCCGAGCCAGAGATCCCAATCCAATCCCGAGGGCACGGGTGCTTTCCCCTTGGGCCGGTCGACGGCCTGCGGCCACTGCGGCCGGTTGGTCCAGCAATGGACTTCCCGGATCGGGCCGAGTCCGCCGCCCCAGAGCATCTCGACGGCGCGGCGAATGCCTGCTCCCGAATGGCGTTCGTTGCCCATCTGCGTCGTCACCCCGGTTTCTTTCGCCAGTCGGGCCAACTGCCGGGCTTCCCAGACGTCGTGGGCAAGCGGCGTCTCGACGTAGACGTGTTTTCCCCGGCGCATCGCCTCGGCGGCGATCGTCGCATGGGTGTGGTCCGGCGTCGATACCACCACGGCGTCGATGCCCTTTTCCTCATCGAGCATTTTGCGGAAGTCCCGGTACTTCGCCGCGTCGGGGTAGCGTTCCAGGGCCGTCGCGGCCAGACGCCAATCCACGTCACACAGGGCAACGATATTGGCGCCTTCACATTTTTCCATATTGCCCAAGCCCCGCGCACCCAGTCCGACGCCGGCGATGTTCAGGCGGTCGCTGGCGGCGCGTTTCGCACGCTGGGCCCCCTCGCTCTTCTTCGTGCCGAGCACGGAGCACGGAACGATGAAGCAGCCCGCCGTAACGGCGCTACCCCGCAAGAAGCCACGCCGGGTGAGACTTTTGCTCCGCATTTTCTCTTGACCCCTATTCATGTCCTGTCGTCCTCATGTCCAGTTCCTTCGTTTCCTCCTGTTCCAAGCTGTCTTTTTTGAACAGGAGGGAACGGAGGAAACAGAGAAGGATACGTCAAGTTGCCGAATTCGCGCCGGAGAGAATCAGCCAAAACGCCTTCGGATGTTCTTTACAAACTGAAGTTAATCGGTAGGCCGAACCAAATGCCAGCAACGTCAAGGTGCCCAATACGCCCGGCAAGACAGATACATATCCACTTCCTCGCCAAGTCCAAAACAATCAGCTTCTCTGTTCCCTCCGTTTCCTCCTGTTCCAAGCTGTCTTTTTTGAACAGGAGGGAACAGAGGAAACAGAGAAGGATATATCAAGTTGCTGAATTCCGCCCTGAGCGATCCGACGGAAGACATTTTTGGGCCATCTTTCTGCGCTAAAGTTAATCAATAGGTCAAGCACAATGCCCGGCAGTTTCATGGTGCCCAACGCGCATGCCTGTTCTTTTCCTCGCCAAGTCCAAAACAATCAGCTTCTCTGCTCCCTCTGTTTCCTCCTGTTCCAAGCTGTCCTTTTTGAACAAGAGGGTACGGAGGAAACAGAGAAGGATACGTCAAGTTGCCACATTCGCGCCGGGGAGAATCAGCCGGGAAACGCCTTCAGTGAGTCTTTCCACGTTGAAGTTTATCAGTAGACCGAGCGGAATATCCAGCAGTTTCATGTAGCTCAGCGCTTGGGCCTTATGGATCGGGTGTACGGTCTCGACAGCTTTGACTTCAACCAAGAGGCAGGAATTCACCAGGAGATCGAACTTCAGCGAATCCTCACGCTCAAACCCCTTGTATCGGATGAGTACGGACTCTTGGCTCCGCACGTCGTAGCCTCGCAGTCCCAACTCCTTACCAAGACACCATTCATACACCGATTCGAGCAGTCCCGGCCCTTTGTCCTTATGAACCTCGATCGCCGCGCCGATGACGTCGTGAGTTATGCCTGCCGCCTGTTCGTAAAGACGATGCATATCCTCTCCCTTGCCAAGTCCAAACTAATTTGCTTCTCTGTTCCCTCTGTTTCCTCCTGTTCAAACCGGTCTTTTTTGAACAGGAGGGAACGGAGGAAACAGAGAAGGATATATCAAGTTGCCGAAGCCCGCCGTGAGGGTTCCGACGGAAGAGATCTTTGGTCCATCTTTCTGCGTTAAAGTTAATCGATAGGTCAAGCATCATGTCCGGAAGTTTCATGGTGCCCAACACGCATGCCTGTTCTTTTCTTGCCAAGTCCAGACCAATCAGCTTCTCTGTTCCCTCTGTTTCCTCCTGTTCAATTCCTTATAACGACTATTTCTCCCCCCCCAGGCAAATCAGCGTGCCGTTCATGGTGGTCATGTAGAGTCGGCCGGCGGCGGCGATCAGGCCGTCGAAGACGGGCGGGGCGTCGAGCTTCTGCTCGGCGAGTTTCCTGCCGTCGTCGGCGGAGTGAGCGCAGAGCACGGCACCCATG
>JABMRP010000161.1 GCA_013202535.1 Planctomycetota bacterium | reverse complement strand
ACTTCATCCCGCAACTCGGCCAGATCCATCGAATATCCTTGCCGCAAAGCTTTCCCAATTCGCCGAAACGTTCGCGATCCCCTAATGGCGTACGCCGCCAATTATAGGACCGCTGCTGGGGGCACGCAAGTGGCGGCGGCCGGACGAGTTTAGCCCGGGCCAAACGGAACTTTTTTGCCGAAACGGTTCCCCCCGTCCGCCGCCAACCGCTAGAATGACCGGACAGGAGCAAACCCCAACCCAATGGAGCCAACCTAATGAACCGCCGATTCACGAGTCTCATGTCCTTCGCCCTCTTGCTGATGCTGGCCAGCCTGGCGACGGCCCAACCGCAAGCGGCGAATCTGCTGCCCAACGCTTCGTTTGAAGAGGGCGCCGACGGCAAGCCGGCCGCGTGGATTCCGCACACCTGGGGCGGCGCCGGTACGTTTTCTTATGCCGAGACGGGCCGCACGGGCGGACGAAGCGTGATGATCGAGTCCGACGTCGGCGGAGACATCGCCTGGCATGTCCGCGTACACGTCGCGCCGCACGCCACCTATCGGCTCTCCGGCTGGATCAAGACCGAAAACGCCCAAACAAAAGGGCAAGCCAAGGGCGCCCTGCTCAACCTGCACAACATCCAACCGGTGGCCACCGCCGCGGTCAAGGGGACCAGTGATTGGACGAAGGTGCAAGTCGTGTTCGAGACCGGCGGCGAGGATTACGTCCATGTGAACTGCCTCTTCGGCGGATGGGGACTGGCCACCGGCAAGGCCTGGTTCGACGATCTGAGCCTGGAGCAGATCTCCATGAAAGACTGGGAGCCGGCCATCGCCATCGACGCCGCCAAGACGGGCGAGCCGGTCTCGAAGTACATCTACGGCCAGTTCATCGAGCATCTGGGGCGTTGCATCTACGGCGGCATTTGGGCCGAAATGATCGAGGACCGAAAGTTCTACTATCCGCCCGGAGCCAAAGAGTCGCCATGGCGAACGGCCGGCGGGGCGAAGATCGAGATGGATCGCGAGAATCCGTTCGTCGGCGAGCACACGCCCAAGATCGTCGTGGCGGCCGATGGCAAGAGTTGCGGCATCATCCAACACGGCCTGGGGTTGATCGAAGGTAAGAAGTACGTCGGCCGCATTTGGCTGGCCGGTTCCGACGACGTCGACTCGATCCGCATTTCGCTCGGCTGGGGTGAAGGACGGGAGAACTTTCAGACGACCACCATCGAACACGTCGGCACGAAATTCACCAAAACGCCGCTGGAGTTCACCGCCGGCGGAACGACCGACGACGGATGGCTCATTATCGACGCTTCCGACGGCGGCAGCTTTCGCATCGGCACCGTGTCGCTGATGCCGGCGGACAATGTCGACGGGATGCGAGCCGACACGCTGGCCCTGTTGCGCGAGTTGGACTCGCCCGTCTATCGATGGCCGGGCGGAAATTTTGTTAGCGGTTACGATTGGAAGGACGGCATTGGCGATCGCGACCGGCGTCCGCCGCGGAAGAACCCGGCCTGGCGGGGTGTCGAGCATAACGACGTGGGCATCGACGAATTTCTGCACTTCTGCCGCGTCCTGGGCACCGAGCCCTATATCGCGGTGAACAGCGGCTTGGGCGGCACCGAGAACGCCGTCGACGAACTGCAATACGCCAACGGCGCCGCCGACACGCCCATGGGCAAACTACGCGCCGCCAACGGTCACGCCGAGCCTTACAAAGTAAAGTGGTGGGGCATCGGCAACGAGATGTACGGCGGCTGGCAACTCGGGCACATGTCGCTGGAGAAGTACACGAAGAAGCACAACGAGTTTGCCGCGGCCTTTCGCGCCGAAGACCCCTCGATCAAACTGGTCGCCGTCGGGGCCACCGGCAAGTGGAGCGAGGGCATGATGCAGCAATGTGCCGAGCACATGGACCTGATCAGCGAGCATTTTTACCGTCAGGGGAGCCCCGGACTGGCGTCGCACGTGCAACAGATTCCCGACGCCGTGCGTGGCAAGGCCGAAGCCCATCGCGATTATCGCCGCCGGTTCGATTCGCTGGTGGGCAAGGACATCGACATCGCGCTGGACGAGTGGAACTACTGGTACGGTCCGCACGTCTACGGCGAGTTGGGCACACGGTATTTTCTCAAAGACGGCCTGGGCGTGGCCGCCGGGCTTAACGAGTTTACCCGGCAGAGCGACATCATGTTCATGGCCAACTACGCCCAGACGGTCAACGTCATCGGCTGTATCAAGACGAGCAAGACGGATGCCGCGTTTGCCACCACGGGCCTGGTGCTGCAACTTTACCGCGCGCACTACGGCACGGTGCCGGTGGCGGTCAGCACCGATCGCCCGTTGGACGTGGCGGCCGCCTGGAGCGACGACCGCAAATCGCTCGTCGTGGCGATTGTGAACCCGACGAAGCAGGCCCTGGAGATTCCCTTGGAAATCAAAGGAGCCAAACTAACCGGCGGCGGCCGACGCTGGCAAATCGCCGGCAACGACCCGATGGCCTATAACGAGCCGGGCAAGCCGCCGAAAGTAACGATCGAGGAATCGGCCGTCGAGCGATTCAAGAATAGGTTCGCCGTGGCGGCGTGCAGCGTGACGTTGTTTAAGTTGGACGTGGAGTAGGTACAATCGTTTAACGCCCAGCCGAAGGCGCCGGCCTTTGCCACGTTGAAACATCGTAAGTGCCGGCGCCTTCGGCTGGGCGTTAAACGAGCCTGCGATCACCGTGTCAAGAACTCCAACCCGATTCAACCGCATTTCCATCAAGGAGCCAACCCATTGCACGGTAAACTAACTCCCCGAGCACTCTCTCTGTTCATCGGCCTTTTCGCCCTCGTCATGGCCGCAGACATCTGCCGCGCGGAAGATAGCCCGCCGAAACCCAACATCGTCTTCTTTTTCATCGACGACATGGGCTGGCAGGATACGTCCGTGCCTTTCCATACGGAGGTCACGCCGCTGAACCGGCGCTACCAGACGCCGAACATGGAGATTCTGGCATCGGAGGGCATGAAGTTTACGCAGGCCTATGCGTGTGCGGTCTGTTCGCCGTCGCGAGTCAGCCTGATGACCGGGCTCAACGCGGCGCGGCATGGGGTCACCAACTGGACGCTGCGGAAGAACGTCTCGCCCGACCGCAATCATCCGACCATTCAAGCCGGGCCCTGGAACCTTAACGGCTTGAGCGCCGAGCCGGGCATTTCCCGCACCGTGCATGCGATAACGCTGCCCATGTTGCTGAGTAAGGCCGGCTACCGCACGATCCACGTCGGCAAGGCCCACTTCGGAGCCAAGGGTACGCCGGGCGAGAACCCGCTGAATCTCGGCTTCGACGTGAACATCGCCGGACACGCGGCCGGTGGCCCCGGCAGCTATTACGGGAAATACAACTTCAGCGCCGCATGGCGCAAGGCCGACCGGATCTGGGACGTTCCGGGGCTCGAAAAATATCACGGGAAGGATGTTTACCTCGACGAGGTCCTGACCATCGAGGCCAACAAGGCCGTGGAACAGGCGGTCGCCGACGGAAAGCCCTTCTATCTGTACATGTCGCACTATGCCGTCCACGCGCCCTGGGAGAAGAACGACCGCTTCTTCCAGAAGTATGTCGACGCGGGCCTGACCGGCCTGCCCGCCGTGTTTGCCTCAATGATCGAGAGCATGGACACTTCGCTCGGCGAAATCATGGCCAACCTCGACCGGCTTGGCGTGGCCGACAATACGGTTCTCGTGTTCATGACCGACAACGGCTGCCCGTCGAACCTGCCTCGCAATCTCCCCCTGCGCGGCCACAAGATCACGCCGTACGAAGGCGGCACGCGCGTGCCGCTGATCGTCCGGTGGCCCGGCGTCGTGAAGCCGCAAACCGTCTGCAACGACTATCTGATCATCGAAGACATCTTTCCCACGTTTCTCGAAATCGCCGGCGTAGAGGCGTACACACAGATCGGCGGCACCATCGACGGCGTCAGTTTCGTGCCGCTATTGCAGCAGCGTCCGGCGGCCGATCCCCAGCGGCCCATCTTCTGGCATTTCCCCAACACGTATGGCGAGCCGCCGTATAGTTCGGTCCGAAAGGGCGACTGGAAACTCATCTACCAGCACGTTACGCGGGGGCTGGAGCTATACAATCTGAAGGACGACATCGGCGAGAAGAAGAACCAGGCGGCCGCCCAGCCGGAGAAGCTACGCGAACTGGCCGACACGCTGACCGACTTCCTTCGCACGGCCGGTGCGCCGATGCCGACCGACAAGACCACGGGGAAGACGGTCGAATACCCGGCGGACGTTCTTTGACGGGCGACAGTCTGGAAAACTTTGTGATGGCGTCCGAAAACGTTTCACCCCAAGACCCAACGCGGGCAAGTCACCGGCACGGCGATGCGGTGGGATACCACGGCGGCAGCACTTTGGCCGGCTGATCGAATACGGACAGCACTTTCTTGGAAACGTACTCCTTGGGAACGATCACCGAGTAGACGTGTTCGTCGAACCAGGAGTCGTAGAGCGTCCAAAAACCTTCGTCGCCGCGTTCCTTGCCCCAACTGTTCTCGACCAGCCACTTCGCCGGATGCTCGTCGTGGACGTCGACGCCGATGAAGATCATCGCGTGATTCGAGGCGCCTTCGTCGAACATCATTCGCTCGGCCTTGCTCATCCGCAGATCGATGCCGAAGAGCGTCTGGTAATCGTGAATTTCCGCGGCCATGATCCCCCGCTCGCTGTCCTGGTCGCGGCCCATGTCGGCGGCGAACCAAACGGGCCGGTCGTCCAGCACCGAGGCCATGGCCGTCGTCTTGAGTACGTCGATCTCGACGTTGGCGTAGTGTACGCCCCGGCTCTCGAAGACGTTCTTTGTACGCGTCAACGCATAGTGTTTGCCGTACTTCTGCGTCGGATCGTTGGTCAGATTCACGTACTGCCGCAAGTCGACGCCGACGACTTTCTTGTAGAAGCTCCGCGGCGTGTAGGTGCGCATCTTACCCACCTTCGAGTCCTTGTCGACCGGCCGCCAGGAGAATTTCGTCGGCGGCTCGCCCAGGTTGATCACCAGCAGCCGATACACTTCCGCCAGCATTTCTTCCTTTTCGGCGCGTAATGTTTCGAGCGACTTTCCCTGCCGGTGCATGGCTCGCAACTTCATCGCGCCGACCTTGAGCCGCCGCTCGATCACCGCGTGCATCAGCCGGGCGTTTTCCGAACTGTGGGTCTCGGGCATCGCCTCCTTCGGAACCGCACCGTATTTCTCGACCAGTTCGACCACGTAACACCACCAGCCGCCCTCGTAGAATCCGTCGTCCAGCAGCATGGCCATCTCGCGGTCCAGCGGATCGCGGTCGGCCATCTCGATAACAAATTCGAGGAAACTGTTGGCCTTTTCCAGCTTGTCCCAGAAGGCCAGATAGTTTTCCGAGAACTCGAAATCATCGAGATTGTGCTTCTCCATCACCACCGGCCGCAACACGTTCAATCCGGCAAACAGCCAACAGCGACCGCTCTTCTTCTGGTTGGTCACCCGTTTGACCTTGATCTTGTGGCCGAACACTTCGTTGTGTTGCCGCAGCACGTCGCGATTGACCGCCAGCGAGCGGATATCGTTGTTGGTCACGGCGTTGTAGACGACGCGGGTCGGGCCGTCCATGTCGAGTTGCTCGCGAAATCGCTCGACGGCCTTGGGACCGACCGCCCCGTCATCGGCCGCCGGAAGCGAGGTCGGAAGAAGCGTCAGTGCGGCAAAGCAAAGGGTGAACCGTTTCATGGTGTCTCCATGGTGGAAATCGGCGGTTAGCGATTAGTGGTTAGCGATTAGCTGGACAGCGCCGTTTTGGGCGGAAGACCCGCAGATCATAACCCGAAGCGTAAGCGAGGGAAATTGCCGCAGAGTATTCCCTCGCTTACGCTTCGGGTT
>JABMRP010000160.1 GCA_013202535.1 Planctomycetota bacterium | reverse complement strand
GTGTACGTCAATCGCCCGCAAGATGCCAGTCAGGCGACGCCGCGGTCAGCCCCCGGCTCTGCCGGGGGGCGTTCCCGATGCGCGGCCATCGGCCGCAACGCCGGCCGGTTTATCCGTGGTTCCAACCCCCCGGCAAAGCCGGGGGCTACGGCACGGATTTCAAAAAAATACTTGACACACCCCGACGGGCCGATCAGAATCGGGGCTGAAACTGCGGGGCATGCACAGTTCTTTCAACGGTCTTTTCTCTTCGTATCCCGTCTGAGACGAACATCAACTCGATCGAGTGATCCCGCGATCACCGCCGGAGGTGTCTTATGAGAAGCATGCGCTTGGAGAAACTTGCGATGAAGTCACCACTCACAGGTGCAGCGTTGGTGATGGTAACGACTCTTGCGTGTGCCTTGCTGCTCACGCTCGCCGGCGGGGCTGACGCGGCGATTATTTCAGCCAGTTCCGCGACCATGTCGCCCGGGCCGAACTACGGCAGCATGAACAATGTCATCAACGGCAATGGTCTCAACGGCTCCGTAAATGACTCCAACTATTGGTCCGTGACGCACCAGCTCGGTTTTAACGCCGGAATTCAGGCGGTCAGGGACGGCGGCGTCACCAGCGCTGTGTTTGACTTCAATTTCGCGACACCGGCGACGTTCGACGAGTTGCTCATCTGGAATTACACTCAGTCCGGCTTAACGAATCGCGGAATCAACGCGTTTACGGTCGAGGTCGACACCGGTTCTGGGTTCGGTGGTGCGTTGACCACGGTGCCCACCAACATCAATGCGGCTCCCTATGACATGGCGACACACGTGGCGCAGGCGGTGAACATCGGTTTGCAGTCAAACGTGCAAGCCTTGCGTCTCTCGGCCGGCACCGTCCACGGGGGCAACGCGATCGGACTCGATGAAGTGATGTTTCGCGACAGCACGAGCGGCACGGTTCCATCGTTGCCCATCATTACCCCGGTAGCCGCCACCGGCACCGCGCCCAGTAACGGTAGCCCGACGTTTCTCATCGACGGGACCGGTCTGTTCGGCGCGGGACCGGTGGAAACTCGAGCACACGAAACGACACACACCAAGGGGTGGTTGATCTCCAATACCAACCCGGCGAACGAACTGGTTTTCGACATGGGTGGCAAGGCGGACCTGGATGCCATGCACGTTTGGCAATACGCCCAGGTGGGGTGTTGCACGGGTCGCGGTGTGTCGACGTACGATCTTCAGTTTTCCACCGATGGCGGCGCAACCTACTCCACGACCATCAGCCCGGGCTCACTGGCCCCGGCTTCCGGAACGTCCAACGAAACGGCCCAAGCGGTGAGTTTTGCCCCACAGACGGGCGTAACCCACGTAAAGATCACCAACATGGCCGACTTCCCTGCCCTGCCCGATGCCGGGTGGCAGGGGCTCAACGAGGTTCGCTTTGAAGGAACCTTAACGGAATCACCGCCCATCGTCACGCCCTTTTTCGCCTACGGCACAACGCCTAATTACGGCAGCCCCACCGCACTAATCAACGGGGCCGGGCTGCTCGGCGTGGGGGACAACATCTACCAACCACACCAAACGACGCACACGCAGGGGTGGTTGATCAGTAATACCAACCCGGCCAACGAACTGGTGTTCGGCATGGATGGCGCGGCGGACCTGACCGGCATGCATGTCTGGCAATACAGCCAGGGGACATGCTGCACGGGTCGCGGTGTGTCGACATTTGACCTTCAGTTCTCCACCGATGGCGGCATGAGTTACTCGGCGCCGATCAGCCCGGGCACGTTGGCCGCGGCTTCTGGAACGTCGAGTGAGTTGGCCCAGTTCCTGAGCTTTGCCGAGCAGACGGGCGTCACCCACGTCAAAATGACCAACATGGCCGACTTCGCCGGCCTGCCCGGTGCCGGATGGCAAGGGCTCAACGAGATCCGCTTTGAAGGAACCGTGGCACCACTGCCGCCAGCACCGCCGGAACCGGGGCATTTCGGCAACACGCTCAGCCCTCGCGCGGCCAACAGCGACATCGGCACCACGGTCTTCTGGAGCAACATGTACGGCGCTCCGGTGGCCGGGAGCGTTGACTCGGTGGAGGTCTCTTACCAGGGTGGCACGGGCACATTTGAGTTGTTTCAGCTTCGTCCCGCGGGTACCGCCAACGAGTTCGACGTCGTCGCCAGCAGCGGAGTGATCACGCCGGATGTAAGCGGCAGCATGACGCTGCCCAACGGACCGTTCGATCTCCAGAAGGGCGACCTGATTGCCCACTACGGTAATGGCATTCCCTTCGGCTCGAACCTGACAACTCCCGCTGCCCACAACAATCAGGTCATATTCTATTCCTCTCCCGCTGCCCCGGATGTCGGCACGGCAATCACCGTCGGCTCGACCGACTTCCCGCAGTATAATTCCTGGCGAGACTATGCGTACGCCTTCGACTTGCGTGGATTCGTCGAGACCGTCGGCAACGGTGCCGGTCAGGGTTCCTCAGGACCGGACACGGGCAGTTCGTACTTGGTTGTCAAGGACAACGATCCGTTTACCATGCCCGGCGCGATCGACTCTTGGCAGTTCTTCAACGACCAGGCGGGCACCGGCGGACGCAACATCACGCCCGTGTTGGTTCGCGATACCGACGGTCAGGTCGAAGTGTTGGGGGTTGGAACGACCCGCGTGGGAACCGCCGACGGCTTCCAGCAATACGATTTCGATCTGGTCGAAGGCACCCGTTGGGTTGAGCCCGGCGATCTGTTCGGGTTCTACTATGGCGACGGCCAAGGCGGGGACTTCGGCTCGGTCGATTTTACGAACATCCCCGATTCGCCGCTTACGGTCCGCTTGTTCGCCGACGGCGACGGCATCCAGCTTGGCAGTACCTACACGAACTTCACCCACAACCTCCCCCGCTTCTACTCGATCAACGCCTCGACCGTGGTGCCCGAGCCGTCGAGCGTGGTGTTGGCCCTGCTGGGGCTGGTGGGTCTGGTTCTGGTGCGTCGGCGGCGGAAGTAGGGTGGGTCGTTCTTGGGGTATTCGTTTAACGCCCAGCCGAAGGCGCCG
>JABMRP010000159.1 GCA_013202535.1 Planctomycetota bacterium | reverse complement strand
TTTCCCGGCGAGCGGCTGGTTGCCTGTTTTAATCCGCTGCTTGCCGACGACCGTGCCCGCCGCCGCGAAGAACTGCTCGCGGCCACGGAGAAGGAACTGTCCAAGCTGGCCCGACGGGTCGCGCGTCGAACCAGGCGACCGATGAGCCAATCGGAAATTGGGCTATTGGCAGGTCGGGTCGTCAACCGTTTCAAGATGGCCAAGCATTTTCGATTGACGATCGACCACGGCCTCTTCACGTTTGCCCGCAAGGCCGCGTCGATCGAACAGGAATCGCAACTGGATGGCATTTACGTGATCCGGACCAGCGAGCCAAAGGAGGGACTCTCGGCCGAGGATGCGGTTCGCAGCTACAAACGTCTGTCGGTGGTGGAGCAGGCGTTCCGCAGCCTCAAGAGTCTCGATCTGTTGATCCGCCCGATTCGCCATCGGACGGAGGATCATGTGCGGGCGCACCTCTTCGTGTGCTTATTGGCCTATTACGTCCAGTGGCATATAAAGCGAGCGTGGGCGCCGTTGTTGTTTGAGGACGAAGAACTGCCCGCCGATCGCACCGTGCGAGACCCGGTCGCGCCGGCGAAGCCATCGTCTTCAGTCCGGCGAAAGAAGTCCACCCATCGCACGGCGAAGGGTTTTCCGGTTCACAGTTTCGACACACTTTTGAAGGAGCTTGCGACGCGTAGCCGGCATACGTGCATTACGGCTGATACTTCGCCAGACAGCACGTTCACCAAGCTGACCGAGGCTGACCCGCTGCACACCGAGGCATTCCGCCTGTTAGGTTTGAAACCCGGCCGCTTCTGAATGTGTAGTCAGAATCCGGCAACTGCTGCACCACCCAAACACCTGTGAAGCAAGAGGATGCGCTCTTTGGGAGAATAGAACTTCAGATTAGTGGGGGGATTAGTGCTTAGGTTTTACCACATCTTTCCATGGATTTCATAACGTCGGCGCCGCAGACCATGGCTTGGAGTTCTTTCCAGCCTTCCCAAATGGTTTGCCAACCGGGTGGATGATCGCTCTTTCTGTTCTGATGTCCGCCAAGCCGTGCCAAAGCGTAAAAAAAGTCGTAGACCGACCAGTCCGGTTTCGACTTGCCGTGTCGCCAGCCGCTGAGAACCATCACGTAGTCGGCGCTGATCAGTTCCGTGGCTTTCCGCCTCTTCGCATCGGGGCGGCGACTGGCGTCGCGCATGTTCAGCAGCGTCAGCGTGACGATCGACAATAAAGCGATCGTCGGCTTCAGGCCTTCTTCCGTCGTGAATTGCGGCGATTCAATCTTGCAGCCAGTCTTCATCCCTTTGTGATATTCTTCCACAATCCAACGACATTCATACCAACCAACCACGCGATACGCATCTTCGAAGGTCTCGACCGGCTCGTTGGTCAGCAGAAACCATTCCAACCGCTCTTCCCCTTGGGGCGGATCGACCTCCCAAACACGAACAACCCACATCGACAGCGGCTCGTTGCCGTGATGCCCCCGTTTTTGAACGGGCGATTTGATCTGCACCGGGGCGAACGCGACGGCCATTTTTGCAGTACGGGCTTTTCGTTTCTTCGTCTTCTTTTTTTCCTTTTTCTTCGAAGCTTTCACCTCGACTTTGCTGGTCACCCGCAACGTCCAAGTCCCCGTCTCGGGAAGTTCAGCGGCGTAGTCTCGCAGGCAACTCGACTCGCAAGTCGCCGCATCGCCATGCCCGACCAGAATCCCCCGGTTGTAAGCTGAGCGAATCACAAAACGTCGTTTGCTGTTGCTCTCGTGTTCCAAAAACTCGAACGTGTCGGCCCCTTGATCGCAAACGTCGATCAGTTGCCAACTCGCCGGCAAGGGCTCCGTCCCCTTGAGCCAGAGCAAACTCTCTCGCGACTCGCGCTCGCGTTTTTGAGCCGTCCCTTCTTTTTCGGGAACGTGGACGCGATGGTGCAATACCTGTTGAAGTAGTCCGATCACTTCCCGCGTACAGGGATCCACCGCCAGGCTGTTCTGCGCAATGTATCCCCGGTGATACCCTTTGCTGATCTGCCCCAGATCTTCCAAAGAGCGATGAGTCGTGTAGTCCAACTCCGTCGCGTCATGAAGCACCAGCACCGGCGAATCCATTTTTTCGATGTTTTCAAGCACCGTTGTGCGATGGGCCTCCAGGATCGCCTTGTGCGTGACGCCTTCGGAATTCATCAGTCGATAAAACGCCCGCAGATCCTTCGGATTGCGGATTTTCTGGGGCAAACTTCCGCCCGGCCGTCGCTGCATCATGTTGGCGGTTTGCACCAACCTTCGCGTTCGTCGCGCATCGCCCAATTCCGCGTTGCCGAAATTCACTTCTCCAAAACTGCTTGCCTGTAATCTCATCCGGGACCCTCCGTGAATCATCGAGTGGGTGTTGTTTCCTTCACTCACAATGATTCCCGGCAAGTCAAGCTCGACACGCGCACGGTGCTAGCGAAAAACGCGTTCCTGCACGTCACAGTTTTCCACCGTCGATCCATTTCAACGCCACGACGCATGAATTCTTTAGCCATTCCGAAAACTTTCGCATCCCAAAAACGCCAACGAGACACCCAAGCCCGCGAGAATATGTGGTAAAACCTAAGGATAAGTGGGGGGACTTGAGGCGATCATGCGCTCGTCGGCGAGACAACCGAAAAAGCTAAGGGCTTTGCTGGCAGGACTTTAGCTGAGTATGCCTGGGTTGATACGTATCGAACTCTTCTGGCG
>JABMRP010000158.1 GCA_013202535.1 Planctomycetota bacterium | reverse complement strand
CGCCCTTTTGGGCCGGCACGACCCAGACGTTGATGGTCTCCACATCCGTCGACCACGTGGCCGTGTCGTTGTCGGGCGTGCCCGGGCGAATCACAACCCAGATGCGACTCGTTGGGGGTTGAAACTGGGCATCCTGATACGCCTTGTAGGCCGTCTCCAGCATGTTCGTCACCGCGGCGGCAAAGAACAGCCCGCGCTGGTCCCGGGGTTCCGCTTGAGCGACGTACTTGCGGAGATCGACGGGGATATCCCATGCGGTAACCGGCCGCGCGGCGGCGCTGAGTTGGGCAAGGATCCGCTTTTCCGAATGCAGCAGGGTCCCGGGATCGATGTCTTTGTAGCTGGTCACCTCGAAGTGATCGGAGAGGATGAAGAAGCTGTCACGGCGCTCCTTGACGGTAATTCGTCCGTCGACCGCCGCACGGCCTTCCTCGGCTCCCGGCCCCAAGATGCACACCGCCATCACCACCATCCACGAAAATCGCCTACCGCGCATGCTGACTTCCTCCGACTGATACTTGCCATGTGTGATCTGGATCGAGCCGTGCGGTCCCTGGCGGTCCCCGGCGGCCCATGAGCAGATTTTGCCTGAGAGGAAGTATCGTCAAGGTTTACGCCCGACGCAGCATGGTAAAGCCGGCCGGTTGCGCAACGCCGGAAAACTCTGCATTCCGTGCGGGTTGCACCGCCTGTAGCGGGCAAGAATAGGCCGTTTCGGGCCCCAGTCGCCCGGAACGATTGAGCCAAGATCCCCGGCAGGCGGACCGAAAAAGGTGTCAGCCGCCAGGTTGGCTGGAACAGGAAAGAGGCGTCAATAGAAAGGGCGAAGCGTCGGCGAGGATGGAAAAGATGGCCTCGCTGACGCTTCGCCCTGACTCGTTCAACAACCCGCTCTCCCCGAGGGACAGGAGGCCCGCGCCGAAACGCGGGTCGCCTGACGGTGTCGGGGCCGCATGCGGATGGACAACCGGTCGCTAAACCAGGCCCTTGCGCACCGCCCAGACGGCGGCTTGCGTGCGATCGCTGACGGCGATCTTTCGCAAGATGTTCTGCACGTGTTCCTTGACCGTCTCGACGCTGATTTCCAGCGAACGTCCGATTTCCTTGTTGCTCAACCCCAGGGCAACGTGTCGCAGAACTTGCGTCTCGCGCTGGGTCAGCGGCACATCGTCGTCGTCGATCACCTGGCGGACTTTCATCGCGCCGGCGATTCGCCGAAGTTCGCCGGCCCGGGACGGGGATTCGCCGGCGGCGGCGGCGGTGATCGTTGTGATGATGTCCTCGCGCTTCGAGCCTTTCAGTACGTAGTCGCAAGCGCCCAGCGCCACCGCACGCGCGATGTACGTGGGGTTGTCGTAGGTCGAGAGCATGACCACGCAGCTGTCGGGCACTTCCACCCGCAGCTTCTCCAGCGTCGACAGGCCGTCGCCGTCCGGCATACGGATGTCGAGCAAGATCACGTCGGGCTTGTGTTCCTTGGCCTGTACGATGCATTCGGCACCCGTGGCCGCCTCGGCCACGATCTCGATGTCCGTCCCGGCCAGCAGGCTAACGAGCCCGGTGCGGATGACCTGATGGTCGTCAGCGACCAACATTCGAATACTCATAAGGAAATCTCCAGACAAGGGTGGTGGTCGACCGTGGAATCTCGACGGATCGCCTACGGGCGAGAACGCGTCATCGGTCGAGGAATGGTTCCCGCGGAATTTTGGTTATCGGAGGAATCGGTCAGGTTATTGTCTCTCGGCCAGACCCTTGGGTCGAGTGCCTCAAGTCACACATGCCGGGGCACTCCCCCCCGCATTTGTACAATGATAGTGTACCGACGGCCCGCATGGAATGCCCCGTTAGCACTAATCAACCCCCACGATCCAGCGGGATATACGTTTGAATTCGCCCCTGGCAGTGGGGTGGAGGGGGTTCTCTTTTTTCTTGATTTATTGCCGGCCAGGAAGGTCCCGGGCCGGCACTTACTACCGCAGTGGCAGGGAGTTGGGCCAATCGATCAGGCTGTGCGCCACGACACGGACAATACCCCCCGTTTCCGGCGACAGTCTCGATTTGCTACGTTGACTCGGTGCATCCTGTGACGTAGATAATTATCGACAGCCCATGCTGTTCTGCCCCGTCAGGCGGCAAAGCGAGCGATTTCCGCTTCGTTTATACCGCTCAGTATGGGGGGGGGACGGCGACTCGATGACCCCATCGGTCGTCGGGCAATACAAGCGAGATCACAGGTGAACTCATGAAGCGTGCTTCGCTGCTATTGGTGGACGACGATCGCCAGGTGCTCGGTTCGATGGCCGATTGGCTTCGAGAGCAAGGTTTCCAACTGGACACTGCCTCGACTTTCTCCGAGGCGATCGCGGCGGTGGGGCGAAAGAAGTTCGACTTGGTTTTGGCCGACATCCGCTTGCCCGACGGCGACGGCTTCGACATTCTCGCCCATTGTCGCCAGCATCACCCCAACATGTCGGTCATTCTGCTCACCGGGTATGGGACGGTCGAGACCGCGATTGAGGCGATCCGAGCCGGGGCGTTCGATTTCCTCACCAAACCGTTGATCGACGAAGAATTGGAAATGGCGATCGAACGGGCCCTGAATCAACGGGAAGTGATCGAAGAGAATAAGAATCTCAAAGCCCAACTCGACATGCGGTTCGCGATCGAGAACATCGTCGGACACGATCACCGCATGCTCAAGATCTTCGATATCGTCGACAGCGTGGCCGACACGAAAGCCACCGTGCTGATCACCGGGGAAAGCGGAACCGGAAAGTCGCTGATCGCTCGGGCGATCAACCGAAGAAGTTCGCGGCGCGACAAACCGTTCATCGAAGTCGCCTGCGGGGCACTTCCCGAGACGCTGCTGGAAAGCGAGCTCTTCGGACATGCCGCCGGCGCGTTCACCGGGGCCATCGGCGACAAGATCGGAAAATTCATGCAGGCCGACGAGGGGACGATTTTCCTCGACGAAATCGGTACCGCCAGTGCCGCCATGCAAGTAAAATTACTGCGAATCTTGCAGGATATGGAATTCGAGCAGGTCGGAGGCACCAAGACCTTTCGCGTCGATGCCCGCGTGATTCTGGCCACCAATGACGATCTGGCCAAGGCCGTGGCCGAGGGCCGATTCCGTCAGGATCTCTTCTACCGGATCAACGTCATCAACGTCGAATTGCCGCCGCTACGCCAGCGCATCGGCGACATTCCTCTGCTGGCCGAGCATTTTCTCGCCCAGGTCTGCGAGGAATCGGGAAAACAGGTGCAAGGATTCACCGACGAAGCCATGGCCGCGCTGCAGCGCCATGCCTGGCCCGGCAACGTCCGCGAGCTGCAAAACGTCTTGGAACGCGCCGTACTGCTGGGCAAGGGCGACACGGTTGGTGTGGACGACCTGCCCGCCACTCTGACGGTCGACTGTCAGGTGGCCGTCGAGTCGGTCGGAGGCCGTACCCTGAAGCAGGCGATGGAAGCGCCCGAGCGGCAGATTATCCGCGATTCTCTCGAAGCCAACCAGTGGAACCGCCACGCCACCGCCGAGGCCTTGGGGATCAATCGCACCACCCTGTATAAGAAAATGAAGCGACTCGGCCTGGAATCCGGCCTGCACGCGCTGAGCTGAGAACCGTTCTTCGGGATAATCGCAACCCCCTATCCGGGCTGCTTTTCGTCCGTAATCGCGTTACGCCGGCGTATGAAATCGAGATTTTTGGAAGTTTTTTCCCCGATTCTTTCGGGGGGTATGCATGGGGTGTTTTGCCGTTGGGTTTGCTCGGACGGTCGACGGAAACACTTACGCCCCACGTGCTGCGAGCCATGAGACGACGCCCATACGTTTAGGGGGTTCTAGGCGTGGGGTTCCGTGTGACGTACCGGCAAGGGCGCACCCTGTCTGGCGACGCTGTGTCGATCGATTTGAGTAGACGTATCAGCGCAACTCATTGTCCCCCAAGCTACATCCGTGTCGCGGTCGCTGAACATATCCTCCGGGGGGGGTGGACGTCGTTTCCTGCAGTGATGGATGCCGTCGCGGCACAAGTGTTCCCCATGGTCGAGGGGATCGATTGGGTCACGATGGCTCGCGAGACGAGCCCCAGCGGACGCCGAATCGCCACACCCGGTCGGTCCCGGATGGCTGTTCGTAAGTGGGGTATGGGGGCACGGTATAGCTCTTTCACGTTATCTAATAGTCTTCAAAAGTTGACATAAGCGTGTAAAATAGAAAGGCGATAAGTGAATAGAAGAAAGAACGAAACGCCGCTGGCGGCTGGCCCGGAGGTTTGGAGGCAACATGCTATGAATACCTCGACACCGGAATTCGACGCACACGAAACCACCTTGGACGACCATCGAGCGTTGCAATGGATTCTTGAGGCGATCGATCGTGCCCTGCTCGAACGAACCGCTTCGACCGCCGAGATTGGAACCCTGCTGACCCAACTTGGCGGCGTTCTGATCCAACTCTTTGAGCAGGAGGAAGAGGGCGGCTACTTTGCCGACGCCATTTCCCATGCACCGCGCATGGTCGCCCGGGCCAACGCTCTGATGGCCCAGCACCCGGCGATGGCGGCCACGGCCAAGGCCATCGCCCAAAACGCCCACCACGGCGACGGCTCCGACGACTGGTGGGATCGAACGCAGGAGCTTTTCCGCGCGTTTGTCGACGAACTGGGTGAGCACGAGTTGCACGAGAACCGCTTGCTCCAGGAAGTCTACGCCCAGGATATCGGATCGCACGGCTGAGCGTTTCTTACGCGGACGGTCGCTGAATTCGTACGAGTTCAGGCAAACCTCGGCCTGGTTTCCATGCTCTGCGTGGGAACCCAATGCCCCCAGAGTTGGGAAAGCCCGGCCCTTTCGCGCCGACGTTCCAGCGATGGAGGTGCTGCGCCGGCACCCAGCTCAGAGCGTGGGAACGAGGTCTCGTTTGACGTGGCATCGGCTGGCCATCATAATCGAGCAGCGTTGACTGCCACCAGCGGAAGGCCGCGTCGCGTCCCCTTTTTCCCTGCCGGGTAGCAGCCAACGCGTCGTTTCGCCCAAGAACCGATCACCCGTGCGGAGGCTGACCCTCATGACGTTGTTGCTTACCTGGCGTGTGCGCCGAACCGCAATCGTTCTGTTTCTGTTGACCGCCTTTTTGGGACGGTCCGTCGTGGCGGCCGAAGTCAACGAGTCGGCCCGGCGTCTCCCGGTGGCCTACGAGGTCGACGTGGTGGTCCTCGGCGGCGGAACCGGGGCCGTGGCGGCGGCGGTCGCGGCGGCCGAGCAAGGGGCCAAGGTCTTCCTGGCTGCGCCGCGACCTTATTTGGGCGACGACATGACGGCCACCTTGCGGCTTTGGCTCGAAGAGGGCGAGCAGCCCGTCTCGCCGTTGGCCAGGCAGATCTTCGCCGACGACGTGGTCCCCGGCGGCACCCCCGATCCCAACCGGATCCGCTACTCCTACGAAGCCGATCTACCCAGTTCGCCCGTCCATCGCGACACCAATCCGCCGTCGCGGCTGATCGACGGCGCGTGGGGAATCGCGTCGAGCCAGAGCGTTCAGTACGACGGAAGCGTCGAGATCATCGCCGATTTGGGCAAGTCGCAACCGGTCGCAGCGGCTCGCATGATGG
>JABMRP010000157.1 GCA_013202535.1 Planctomycetota bacterium | reverse complement strand
TCGGCGAGGAAGGGATGACCGACGAGGACAAGGCGAATCTCGTCGAGTTTCTCAAGGCGCTCACGGGGGATGTGCCCGTGATCGAGCCGCCGACGGAATTTCCGCAATAGTAGCGCCCAAACGTCCTCTCGCGCCCCTTTTCCCATGAGCAACGCCGACGACCAACACGAGGGCTCGGATCCCGATCCGAAGCGCGACGCCGATAGCTTCGACGGGATGCGGACTTTCGCCGGCGCGGATTCCGCCGCCTCGACCCCCGAGGAAAGCACCCCGGGGCAAGCCGGCGCCGGTGCGTCCGATCATTTGGGACATCGCTACGAGCTGCAGGAGCGTCTCGGCGGCGGTGGAATGGGGGATGTCTTTCGGGCGGTGGATCACCGGCTAAACCGGCCCGTAGCGGTGAAACGAATCCGTGAGGAACTGGCCCGGCAGCCGGAGGTCATGGTCCGCTTCCTCCGAGAAGCCCAGGCGGTGGCCGCACTGAACCATCCCAACGTGGTCCACGTTTACGATTTCGGCGACGACCCCCAGGGGCCGTACCTGGTCATGGAACTGGTCGAAGGGGAAAGTCTGGCCGCGCGGCTGCGACGGACCGGGGCGATGAAACCGGAGGCAGCGATAGAGCTGATCAATCCGGTGTGCGACGCGCTGGCGACCGCCCACCGGCAAGGCATCATCCATCGGGACATCAAGCCGGCCAACATCCTGCTTACCTCCGGCGGTACGGCAAAGCTCGGCGATTTCGGCCTGGCCCGACTGGAAACGGCCGACCATGGGCAAACCCAGACGGGCATGATTCTGGGGACCCTCGATTTCATGGCCCCGGAACACCGGCACGACCCTCGCCAGGCCGGCACGCGCAGCGATCAATGGAGCCTGGCCGCCACGATCTACCAGATGCTCACCGGCCAATCGCCGCGGGTGATCGTTTCCGATCGGATTCCCGACGCGCTGCGTCCCGTGTTGCTCCGGGCGTTTGACGAAGACCCCGAGGCGCGCTACGGGAGTGTCGAGGAATTCCGCACTGCGCTGGGTGAGAGCTTGACGGCTTCGCGACCGCCCCAAGCGATCTTGGCCGATTCGGCGCCGGTGGTTTTGACCGAGGCGCCGCCCGAGCCGGCCGCCAAGCCTGCCGGACGGAAGCGCCGAATCACCACCGCGTTGCCCCAGGCCGTTCCCGTCACCCCCGAAGCGGAAGCACCTCCCTGGCGGTCGATCTTGGCACGAAAGAAGCGTCCGGCCAGGCCGCTCGTCCTGCTGATCGTGTTACTCTCGGTTGCCGCATTGGTTGCCGTGGCATGGCTGCGGCACGCCAGGAAGACTCCGCCGATCGATCGAATCGGCAGTCTGGACTTCGATCAAATTCCATCCGATTGCGTTGCCGCGGTGATCGTTCGTCCGCGGAAGATCGCCGACTCGCCGCTGGTCGAACCGTTTCTGATCGACGACGTTCGCGAGGAACTTGAGCGAGACGCGCCGTTCAATCCGCTGATGGTCGAGCAGGTTTCGCTCTTCGTGGCCCCGCCCGATGGCTCCGAGAGCGAGCTTCCCGTTAGCGTTGCCGTGATTGCCCAGTTTACCGATTCGGCCGCGTTGGAGACTCTCCGCGAGGGAGTGGAACGGACTGGCGATGTGGTGGATTTCGGCGATTTAACCTATTACCGGTCGGAGATGGGCGAGGGATCGATTTGCTTTTACGACGATCGGACGATCATCTGGGCGACCAGCGATCCGATGCTGCACAAGATCCTCGACGCGAAGGAGCCTGCCGGGCCGGTCCGCGAGCTTCTTAGCCGGACCGATGCCTCCCGTGAGGTCATCGGCGTGATCTCCGTCGACGATGACCGGCGGCTATGGCAGGATCTGGCGCGGGAAGCCGAGCTTGAGCTGGAACGCGAGTTTCGGGACGATCTGCCGCGGGAACTGTCGCAAATTACCGAACTGGCCGAGTCCGTCGAAACGGCCACGCTCACGGCCGACGCGGGCAATCCGACGCAGATCAAACTGACAGTCCAGTGCGTCAGCCGCAACGCAGCCGAATCGTTCGAGCAGTTGGCCAACCGTGGACTGGACACGTTGAAACGGGCGTACGACGAAGAAGGACGCCGGGAGCTTCAACGGGAACTGCGAAGAGGCGTCGGCGAACTGGCCAGCCCGGCAACGCATCTGTTGGACTCGCTGCGCGACAATCTCACCGTCACCCGTAAAGGCAAGACCGTCATCGTCGAGGTCGAACTGCCCGCCCCCTGACGCGGCGACCCGCGCCGAGCGCGACGGATACGGCAACTCCCGGCACAAGTGCCGGGGCTAAACTCCTATTCTCGATACGCCCGCGGCTCATCTCTCGCTTCGATCTTGGTATCTGGCCGGGAATCGGGTCGCTTGGCGGGCTTCTCGTCATAGCCGCGGCGGGGATAACGCTGGGGATCTCGAATCTCCTCCCAATCCACGGGTTCGCCGCCGCCGCGAGTGAACAGGGCCTTGAGAACCCGCGGGTGGATCGCCTCGCGGATCGCATGCACCGACGCGTCGCACATCAGCGCGTTGAACTGAATGTCCCAGGAGTTGACCAGCCCGGCGATCGGGTTGTCTTCGTCGTACTCGAAGTCCGCGGGCTTGGTCCACGGCACGGCCTTACTGTCGGCGGCCTGGACCACGGCGATCGTCATGCTCGTGCCGTCGTGAATGTCCTCCATCCGCGTGCCCTGGGGGTCGGAAAAGACCGCGTCCTTGCCGGCCATGCCGAGATAGGTCGTCCCGCCCTTGGGAAGATCGGCCCTCGGGGCGCGATAGATCTGCGGCGTCGAGCCGAGCAGTTGCATGTTGTGCGGACTGTTCCACGGTTCGTCGAGGTGAAATTCTTCGTAAAGTGCCTGCTGTTCCAAGTAGGGAAGGATCTTGACCCGCCAACTCAGCAGCGGCTTGCCGTCTTCATCGGTGATGTCGGCGGGAAAACGTCGCATCGCGGAACGATGGTTGTGCATCGCCGTGCCGATCTGCTTGAGGTTGTTCATGGATTGCACGTCGCCGGGAGTTCTGAATCCCTCGGGGCCGCCGTGGGCCAGCATCGGCAAAACCAGCGCTGCGGTGGCGAGCCCGCCGGTGGCCAGCGTTCGCCGGGTTTCCACGACAATACCCGCGTCGGTCCGCCGGATAGCCAACACGCCGGGCCGCAAATGCCGGGCGATCACCGGCGCCGAGGGCAATGCGCCGACGGTGATATCGATGCCCTGGCTCTGCAGTTCGGAACAACCCATTTGCGCGAAAATAAGAAGGACCGGATAGGCCATGCGGAACAACTCGGGCGTGTCGGTGTAGATCAGGCCCAGTGGAGCACGGCCGCCGTCGAACAGCGCGGCCACTTCCGGCACGTCGGCCAGCGAACCGCCGGCGCCATTGCCGGCCTTGCGATCGAGATAAGCTCGAATGCTCTGTGGAAAGAGCCCTCCGATGAGTTCATCTCCGGTGATACACCAGGCCGGGGCAAACGGCATCTCGTCGCCGATGATGTTAAGGAAAAAGACCGTCTGGCCCCGGTGCGTGAACTCCTCGATCGTCGCACCGCGGCGGCGCGAGTCGTAGGGACTCCGGTTCTCGGGGTCCCTATCTCGCGGCCCCAACTCGCGCCGCATGAGTTCCACCAGCCGCTTGTTGGTTTCGACGAGCCGCTCGTGATCGCGCACATCGACCACGGCGGTGGCTCCGGTAAAGACCAGCCCTCCCTCGCGCGGCGAGTTGTAGATTCGCCAGATATCGCCCACCGCGGCGAACAGATCGCGGCGAAAGCGGATGCCCAATTCGCTCTCCGCCCGGGCCATGTCCCGCAGCATCATCTCTTCTTCCCGCGGCTCGATCCGCCCGACGACGTCCAGCAGCGTGTCCATCGCCTCGGCCAGATCGAATCGCACGGCGGCGGCCAGCGTGGCGTCGGCGGGGATCACGGCCAGATCTTCCTTGGCCAGCGGCTCGACGTCGAACACCGACAGCGCTCCCCGCGGGGCGCCGTCCAACTTGAGCAGCAGCTTGCTGACGCAGCCCGATTCGTCCAGGCCGGTCGCCGAAGTGATCGACTCGACGTCGGACAACCCGATCGCCCGCAGGGCCCGATAAACTTCGGGTTCTCCGATGGCGAAGGTGCGGATCAGTTCGGCGACTTGGTTGACGTGAACGACGTTGCCCAACCGCTCGATGGCGATTTCCTCGTGCAGTTTGCCGACCCACGCCGGCGGTGGAGTTTCGGCTCGAGCGACGATCCTATCGGCGGCGCCTTCGCCGATCCCCACAATCAGGTGCTCGCCTTGGATCGCCCATTGGACCGGCGGGCTGCCGGGGCCGAGATCGATCGTTTGCCACGGGCCCTCGGGCGTCGTCGTCGGCTCTTCTTCGCTTTCGTGGCCAGGCTTCGGCTTGCTTTTCCCGCCGATGATCGGCAGCAGACGCCGAAACGCCTCGGCCTGATCGCCCACGTTGACCACGATGCCCGCGTCGATGTCCATGCCTTGGCGACTGGGGAAAAACTCGGCAACGTAGATCACCACCGGCCGGGTCGTCAGGGTTTTGGCCAGTGCGAAGATGTCTTCCGGCTTCGGATCACCGGGGCGAGAGCGAGCTGCCATCCCTTTCATCGACCCGAGAACGGCCCGTTCCACTTCGGCGAAGAGGTGCTGCATTTCCGGCTCGGCCAACAGGGCTTCCGTATGGTTCGGGCTGTCGGCGTCGGGCTCGGCCGTGCCCTGCCAAGCGATGTAGAGCAGGCAATCGTCGGGCAGAACCCGAGTCATCAGCGGATCGGGCTCGGCCGGGGGCATTCCCAGCGGCAATCCCCCGCCGGTGAGCAGCATTCCGGCCGCCGCTCCGAGGGCGATCTCGTCATCCGACTGGGCCGCCGCCGGCCGCCCAAAACAGAGTCCCACGATGGCAACCAGGGCCGCGGTCACCGCCAGCCGTCTCACCGCTGTTCGTTGACACTTGCACATGTTTCTTGCCTCCTGTGTTCGACTTTGTCAGAGAAGAGATCCGGAGGAATTGTACGGGTTTGGGGAACCAGATCGGTCAACCCAAATTCGAGACGCTTTCGATAAGATTGTCAAGTGCCGGGCCGACGGCAGCAGAAGAACCGCATCGACCAACTCGTCGATCGAGGCCGTCGGGGAAGGCGCCAAGGCGCTCCACGCCCGTCCGCGGGTGGATAGGTCGCCATGAAGCCGCGGCGGTCGCGGTCCGTCAGCGTTGCGGCCGGGACAAGCCCGAAGGTGGCTCGCGATGGGAAGAGGCGACGTGGGTCCGGGCGATGCTGGGGGAACGCAAGTGAGGCGTTGTCGGCGAAGCGCCGCCGGTGGTTGCCAGTTGATCCACGCCCAAGGCTTCGCCGAAGTAGGACTCCCGGGCTTCGGGGTTGCGCAGCACTTCCTCGGGCGAGCCGTGGCAGAGGACCTGACCCTCCTTGATGACGTAACTTCGGTCGGCAATCTGCAACGTCTCGCGCACCTGGTGGTCGGTGATCAGAAAGGCGATCCCCTGGGCGCGAAGTTGCCGGATGATGCCCTGGATGCTGGCCACGGTCACCGGATCGATGCCCGCGAACGGTTCGTCCATGAGGATGATTTTCGGATTGGAGACCAAGGCGCGGGCGATTTCCAGCCGGCGTCGTTCTCCACCGGAAAGCGACATTGCCTGATTTTTCCTCAGGCGGGCGATATCGAACCGGGCCAGCAGTTGTTCGCAGCGTCGGTTTCGAGTCGGGCGATCAACGCCGAGCATTTCCATGACGCCCAGGAGGTTTTTCTCGACGGTGAGTTTACGAAACACGCTGGGTTCCTGGGCCAGGTATCCCATGCCTCCGTCGCGTGCCCGGCGATACATGGGCCAGTGGGTCACGTCCTTGCCGGCGAGGATGACTTTGCCCGCGTCGGCCTCGATCATGCCGCAGGTCATGCGGAAACTGGTCGTCTTGCCGGCTCCGTTGGGACCGAGCAAGCCGACGATCTCGCCCGGGCGGACACGAAAATCAACGCCGTCGACCACGCGGCGGCCGCGATACGATTTGACCAATCCTTGGACTTCCAGCATGGGTGGCACTTCCTTGTTATCGCACGAAGCCCCATCGGGAATAGTTGGGGAAGAACGGGAACGGGATGTTTACGCCGCCGACGGTCACTCGATCCCAGGAGTGGGGCCAGTAGATGAAAATGGCCTTTCCGATCAACAATTCGCGCCGCACGAAATAGCCGAATCCTTCGTGTTCCCAAAGCCGGCTGTCTTTGCTGCGCAGGCTGTTGTCGCCGAGAACGAGGAACTTACCTCCCGTCAGCGGAAACTCAACGTGGCGGAGTTTGCCGAATTCGCCCCACAGTTCGGGCGTGGACATGAATCGAGCGAGGCGATCGGAGGTAAGTCCACCATACGAGTGCAGGAAACTGGACCGGGGATAGTCGTCAAGGGAAGTCGAATCGCCGTCTCCGCCGGATCGCACCGCGATGTAGTAGATGTCGCGGAGCAACTCGATCTGGTCGATCTTCACTGCCGCGCCGCGCGAGGCGATGCCCACCGGGGCCAGATCGTCTTCGGTCGGCCGGGTATTGCCCAGCGGCAGGTACGTCGTGGCCTGATCGAACTCGACCGTCTCGCCGTCGACCCAGAGCATCAGTTGATCGTCCACGTTGGAGAACGTGATTTGATAAGTTCCCGGGCCGCGCACGTCGGTCAAGGCCGTCCGCTGGTGCGCGTCGGGCTGGTCGACGATGGTCATCGCCGCGCGGCCGTCGGCCGTATCGATCGAACACTCGAACTTGCGCCCGCCTTCGACCAACTGGAAGACGACTTCTCCCTCGGTGCCGACGACTTCCAGACGACAGCGCACCGCCAGATCACCCACCCAGTGCTGGCCCGTGGCGGCGGCGGCGGCCGTTGTGTGCTCGGTATCGCCGTTGGCGATACATTGCACGCCCCCGAGCGAGCGGCCCGTGTTGTAGCCGCAGAAATCCGAAATCAGTTGCGGCCGGGGAGTGTTGGGGGAAGGCTTCCCTTCGGCGAGAAACTTCCAATCGCCGTCCAAGGGGAGGAGGTGCCGGTAGCGCAGCCAGTCGGAGGCGTCGGAAGAGCCGTCGGTCTCGAACAACCGATGGTCCTCGGTAGACCAATCGCCGCCGGAGGGATTCGGCAACTGGCCACTCCATCGCGGCGGCCAGCCCAATTCGAGCATTTCCGGCACCACGTACCGGTTATCGTAAACCGGTTGCAGCATGGCCAGCAATTTCTTCGGTGGCTTCCGCGCGATGGTGGTTTCGGTTTCGTCGTCGTTGTTCATGCGCTCGACGAACAGGTCACCGTGCTCGATGTGGATGGTTTCGTTCGGAAGCCCCACGATCCGCTTGATGTAATTTGTTTTCGCCCCGCCGGGGAACTTGAAAACGGCGACGTCCCAACGCTCCGGGCCGTTGAATTGATAGGGGAATTTTCCCACCAGGATGCGGTCACCCTTGTAGGACGGATACGATTCCCCCAGCGCGTTGTCGGGGCCCACGTCAATCGTGTACCGGCACATCGGGCACATGCACTGGACCACCTGATTCAGCGATCCGTCGAGCCTGCCCGTTTTCGGGTTCACGAGAAGAGCGCCCCCCGACTCCACTTCCTCGCTGGCGCTGACTTGGAACGGATAGCCGCACTTCGGGCAGACCAGATCCTTGTGGCGTCCCATCAGCGTTGGCGCCATCGAACCGGTGGGAATGACAAACGCTTCGGCGTCGAACGTGCGAAACAGGAAAGCCAGCACGAAAGCGATGACCACCGACTCGATCGTCTCGCGAACGGCCGAGGCCGACGGAAGCAGACGCCCGTCGCTCGATCCGCCGGACGGCTTGGATTTGCCGCGGCGCGAAGACTTCTTCTCCAAAGGTTTTCGCGGGGAGGAATCCCGTGCGGCCGCCGGTTCCGTATCGGTCGGGCGATTTTCGTCGCGTGGTCTCTTCTTCTTCGACATGCTATCTGCGTCCTTGTCCTTGTCCTTGTCCTTGTCCTTGTCCCAATGGCTCGGGGGTGTCGCACTCGACGTCGTCGTCGGACAGGGTTTCTGAATTCTCGCCGGTTCCGCTACAGGGTGTACGCAGCCGGCCCGTGGCTGGTGCGCGCCCAAGCTAGTCAATATAACGGATCCTTGCGGGATCGGGAACGTGAAAACGCCACGCTTACCACCCTATTGGGGTGGTCGCGGAGAAGGCCCGTATCGGGCGGCCAATGAGTAATTCGCCGGAGACACCCCCTCCTTGCGGCCATCGGCGACTATCCCGCGAAATCGGGCTATTGTCGCCCAAGACGAAAAAGGCGTTATCGCCCAATCGCGCCGCGCCGCCATCCCCCCCCGATCGGTCGATGCCGCGGATTTGCGTATAGTAGACGTCGCGACACAGACGCACGTCGCGAATCTCGACCGCCGCCCCTTCGGACCCGATGGCCACGGGCTCATCATCCCCTCGCGGCCGCTGCTGGGGGGGATCAAGAGTGAAGGCGAACCGTGTTCGACCGTCCAATGCCATTAGGAACCGGCAATCCACCAGGGCGACCTCGACCTGAACTCCGCCGGCTGGCTCAAGTTCTTCTCGTGCGAACGTCCCATCGGCGATCTGCCGGCCATTGTGCCATGCCGACCATCGGTCCGAATCGAGGGCCAACCGAACCGACAACCGATTTCGGCCGTCGGTCACGCGCACGGCCACTCCACCTCGATCGCCGGTCGCCGTCAGTCGAAACGACAAGAGCACGTCGGTCACGCTGTTGATCTCACCGTAATGCCGGGGTTGCGCCTGGTTGTATCCCGTTCGGTCGTCGATCGGGCCGTGATAAACCTCGCCGGAATCTCCCGCCTTGCGATGCCAGTGGCGGTAGACGAGCCAATCCATGGGCGGAGGCTCATCGCCGGCCACCGCCGGCTGCCCGCCCAGATGAACCATACGGCCGTCGGAACCACGCCATCGGCTTGTCGGCTTCTCGCCGCTCCAACGAGGTTTGGGCACCGGTTCACGCGTTGGAGAAAATCGCACGTCGTGGACGGGTACGGCCATCGCGCGGAGTTGGGCAAGCGTTTTTCGCTGGATCTGGCCGTCGGCATAGACGTCGCCGAAACGCACTTCGACCGCTTCGCCGGGCAGACCGACGATCCGCTTGACGAGGATCCGGGCCGCGCGCTCCGGATCGCGAAAAGCGACCACCTCCCAGCGATTGGGCGGGCGGAACGAAAAAGCGGCCTTGTCGATCAGCAGCCGGTCGCCGGCCGTATCGGTTGCCGACTTCAGGTCGTTGTCGGCATAACCGCAGTTGGGACACGCCACGCGAGAATACTCCACCGGAAGATCGGTCCCGCAGGCGAATTTCCACCCACAATCGGCACACTCCAATTGCCGGTGAACGCCCAGCAGCCCCGGGGCCATCGAGCCGGACGACACGACCAGCGGCACGAAGAGCCCCTCGATGAGCCAGGTTCGCAGGATCAACACGGCCACCAGCGTGCCGACCAACGAGCACAAGACGCGACCGAGCAGACCACGCGGGCGCGTGGCCGGCCGATTGCATTGTGCTCGTCGCCGTAACATAATGATGTCCAGGGGAGTGGGGCACTTGGTGTCGGCGGTGCGGCGAGGAACCGTCGGAGAGTTTATTGTACACCGCGACGAAGTGCCAGGAACCCCGAACGAACCCCTGCGACATGGAAACCTCCGACACAACACAACTGATTCGCCGGATACACGACGGCCCGTCGCGGGTGGTGTTGGTCGTAGCGGGGGGCGGAAGTCGAGCGGCGGCCGAATTGCTGGAGACGCCCGGCGCTTCGCGGACCGTGTTGGAAATTGTCGTGCCCTACGGCGAAGCGGCAATGATCGATTGGCTCGGGGGTCGCCCGGATTCTTTTTGCGCCGAAGCCACGGCACGCGCCATGGCCACCGCGGCCATGACTCGAGCCCGGCGGTTGGATCCCGATCGGCCTCCCTTGGGCGTGGCATGTACGGCGAGTCTGGCGAGCGATCGGCCGAAACGGGGGCCGCACCGCATGCATGTGGCCTTGCAGAGCCAATTGACGACGTCCGTCCGGTCGTTGGAGTTGAGCAAGGGAAGCCGTACCCGAGCCGAGGAAGAGCGACTGGCAAGCCGTCTGGTGCTCAACATGCTGGCCGAAGCCTCCGGGCTCCAGGAGCAACTGCCGTTGGATTTATTGGAGGGTGAAACGGTTCTGGAGGATCGGATCGTCGCCCCGCGGGCGTGGCAAGATCTCATGGCCGGCCGGGTCGATGCGGTTTGTCACCAGTCGCCCGACATCGAACCAGCCGAGACGCCCAAGATTGTCTTTTCCGGCGCGTTCCATCCGCTCCATCACGGTCATCGCCGCATGGCCCGGATCGCGGCCGAGGAACTGGGCGCGCCGGTGGCATTCGAGCTTTCGGTGGTCAACGCCGACAAGCCGCCGCTGGACTATCTCGAAATCCGCCGCCGGCTGGACCGCTTCGCCGAGGACGAAACCGTCTGGCTGACGCGAACCCCCACGTTCGCGGCCAAAGCGAGCAAGTTTCCCGGGGCCACGTTCGTCGTCGGCACGGACACGCTCCGCCGCATCGCCGAACCGCGATTCTACGGCAGCGACCCAGCGGCGCACCGCGAAGCAATCGCCCCGATCCCCGCCG
>JABMRP010000156.1 GCA_013202535.1 Planctomycetota bacterium | reverse complement strand
GCGCACGATTCCTCCCATCACGACCGTTCCTCCGTCGGCGTTGACCGGGCCGTCGAAGTCGACGTCTTCGGCTGACACCTCAAGACTCCCGACCATGTACCCTTCCCAGTCGCCTGCGCCGTTTTCCAGCGCCGCCAAACGGCTCTCCTCTTCCTCGCCAGCGATTTCCAACCGCTCTTCCTCGGCCAGCAGGTGCCGGCTGATCGGTCGCGTGGCCGGCCGATAGGCGAAGGTCACGCTCGACGTGGTCCGCACGGCCGACTGCCGCGGATTGCCGCGGAAGAAGTCGGCCATCGATCCCAACGGCGAGCGGAACCGCTCCAACAGCGACTGCTCGACCATCGCCAGACTCACCTCGGCGGCCACCGGCTTGCCCTGCGGATCGGTCGTGGTGACGGTCACCGTGACGTCTTCACCCGGCCGCACGTCGCCCTTGGCCCCGTCCTTGCGGGCCGCCGTGATACTGACCTTCAGATCGCGCTGAACGGTAAACGGACTCGATGCCGCGTGGAACCGTCGCGCGGGGTCCTTCTGCCACGGCTCGGCCTTCTCCGGCGGGCGGTAGTCGGTCATCACGGCCACGGCCAACTCGAAATTGGGCGCCAGCCGGGCAGCCATCGGAATCTCCAGCTTGTTGGGCCCCTTGGCCAGCTCGACCAACTCGTATTGCAGGATGCGCGCACCCTGGTAGGTGACCAGCGCCAAGGCCGGCTCCTCGCGCCAGTGCAGCCGCACGCTGGCCGTGTCGCCCACCTTGAACGTGTGCCGATCGGCCAGGATCCGCAGCCGCACGCGGTCCTTGTCGTCGGAGATTTGCACGAAATGCTGTCCGGTGATCGGGTTGTCGAACCGGTCGGTTCCTTCGGCGCGGAGAATGTAACTGCCGCCCTCGTCGAGCTTCACGGTCTGTCGTGCCTTGCCGTCGGTCTCGTCTGTTTCCAGCGGATACTCGCCCACCAGGCGCTCGCCCGTCTTGCCTTGGACGGTCGTTTGTTCAAATACCTTGAGCGTGATCTTGCGTCCGGCCGGTTTGCCTTCGGCGTCGGTCGCGGTAACGGTCGTCTCGAACGTTTCGCCGGCCACATAGACCGGGCGGATCGTGCTCAGGCCGATCGTATAACCGCGGAACGCAAGCATGAAATTGGTCGTCTTCTGCAGGTTGCGATCGGTGAGCGTGACGGCCAGCGGCAGGACTTGCTGTTGGCGGAATTCGCGCGTGGCCAGCTTGAACTTCACCTCGCCCTTTTCATCGGTGGTCACGGTCTGCATCGGCTCGTCGGCCAACTGGTAGCGGATCTCGCGACCGGCCAGCGGCGCGCCGTAGTAGTACTCGGCCCGGATCGTGCCTTCGATCTCTTCACCCCGATAGTAGACCGTCCGCGGCGTGTCGATCACCAGGCGGACCGGTTCGAGTTGATACTCGTGAACGATGAACGTGCCCTGGAAGCTCTTGTCATCTTTGTCGCGGACGGTGACCCGATACTGTCCTTGCGGACTGGTGGCGGGCAGGAGAAAGTTGGCGTGGAAGCTGCCGAACGGCCCCAGCTCGATCTTCTCCTGATGCACCAGCCGATTGCGGTTGTCCAAGACGTCGACGGTGTACTTCTTACCCTGGTCGATCGCGTACTGGTCGTCTTTGGCATGGCGCAGACATCCGCGCACATGGACCGGTTGACCGGCCCGATAGGCGGGTCGATCGGTGTAAATGTACCCCTTGTCGGCCAATCCCTGGGCCACGCCCACCCCTTGAAGGTCGACGACGTTCGACGCGACGTTGCCGGTGACGATGGCAAAAACGCGCACATCGCCGGCGTCCTTGAGTTCCTTGTACGTTTTCTGGAACACGCCGTCGGGGCCGGTCGTACCTTCGGCAAACACCTTCGTGCCGTCGGAAATCAACAGCCGCGCGTCTTTCCACGGTTTGCCCGTGCGCATGTTCTGGGCGAAGACGAACACCTCGTCGCGTGAACTCTTCACGATCACGTCCAGATCGCTTTGGATGACCATCGTGGTCGCTTCCAGCGTCTTGCTGCTGATGGTGACGGCCATTACGCCGGCCGTGGCTTCGGCGGGCAGGGGTATTTCGACGTCGCTTTCGATCTTCTTATGCTCGACGTACTCGGGCACCTCGAACTCGCGCGTGTGGTCCGGATCGATCAGCGAAATATCCAGCGACTCGACACCCCGGGCCAGGTGCATCTTGCGGAAGTAGGTCTCCAGATCGACCTTGTACGCCCGAACGGTCACCTTCTCGATGTTTCGCGTGGTCAGCTTCAGCGTCGGCGATTCTCCCGACCGGAAGATCCGCTCGGTGGCCACGGTCATCGTTTTGGCTGTCAGCCGACCGATCGCCTGTTGGGATTGCGGGACGGAATTACCCCAGGTCACCTTGCGATATTCTTCCAGGGCTTCCTCCAACTTGCCCTGCTTCTGTTCCAGCGTGGCGCCGATCATGAACTGCGCCCGCGATGCCTCGTTGCTTTGCGGATACTTCGAGACCAGGCGTCGCCAGTCGGCGATCGCGGCGTCCCATTTATCCTGCTTGTATTGCATCCGGCCGAACTGGAAGAGAATGGCCGGGTTGCGGCCGTCCAACGGATACTTGGCCAAAAACTCCGACCAAAGCTTGCGGGCCGTGTCGTAGTCCTCGGCCTCGGCTTTCTCGGCGGCCATGATGTACTGGGTGTCGAGAATCTGCTGCTGCACCTGGCTCCATGCCTTGTGGGCCGGATGTTTGGCCAGGTAGTCGGCCCAGGCGGCCAGCGCCTCGGGGAATTTCTTCTGCAACTGGTACGACGTGCCCAACAGGCTCCGGGCGTCGGGCACCTGCTTGGTGTCCTTGTACCGCTCGTCTTCGAGGAACCGCTTCAGGGCCGTCTCCGCGTCGTCGAACCGGCCGTGGGCCACGTAACTGGTGGCGATGTCGAGATGCGCCCGGGGAGCCAGCTTTTCCGTGGGAAAACGCTCGATGAACTTCTCCAAGGCGGCGATGCCCATGCTGAGCGATTCGTCGTCTTGCCGAGTGACTTGTTGCACGCTTTGTTGAGCTTCTGTCTGCTGTCCGGCCGAATCGTCCTCGTCGGCCACGTAGAGCTCGGCGTTCGGAATCCCCCAGGTGCGCGACATGTTGTATGCGGCCAGGGGAATCAGCGCCGAGTCGGGACACTCAGCCAGCAGATCCTGCCAGGCGCGCCGGGCCTTCTTCGCTTCGCCCGACTTCAGATAACACTCGCCCAGCCGGTATCGGGCTTTGTCGTCCAACTCGCTGTCGGGGTGATCCTTGATGAACTTCTCGTAGCGCTTGGCCGCTTCGGCCATGTCGTCCATCTTCTGATAGCACTGGGCGACCAGCAGCTCGACCTCGATCCGCTTCTTCGGCTCGGGGCCAACCTCCAGTGCCTTGTTGTAGAACTCCATCGCCTTGGCGTAGTCGGGCTTCTGCTCCTGCTTGGCCGGCTTGAAATAGGTATCGGCGAATTCGAGATAGATATCGGCGATCTCCTGCTTCCGCTCGGTCGAGAGCAGGTGCTCGGCCTCCGCCCGATAGATCACCTCGGCGGCGCGGAAATCCCCCTTGCGAGCCAAAGCCACCGCCTTGCCGAACCGGGCCCGGCGCTGCCAGTCGCTCTGGGGAAAGTTCTTGCCGACTGCGTCGAACGCGGCCACCGCCTTGTCGTATTCCTTCTGAAGGTAGAGCGCCCGACCCTTGAGATAGGTGAGATAATCGGCCGGTGCGTCCTTGGCCTGCATCGCCTTGTCCAGCGCCACGATGGCCTCGGCATACTTCCGCTCCTGCATCAACTGCCGCACATCCTCGGGCACCGGCGGCGTATCGGCCGATACGACCGCGGCCGGCGCGTCTGGCTCTTGAGCATCCGCCAGATCGATCCCCGCAAACAGGAGGGGTAAAAGCACAAAAAAACCAGCCGACAAGGGGGGTGCAAGGCGTTTCATCACGACTCTCCTCGATTTCCAGGGAGCGATGGACGAGTTCGGTTCCGTATTGGGGCATCCGCCAGGCGGCAAACCCCTTGCTACACAGTACCTTGCCGGCAAGCGCGGGGGCGCAAACCGTCATGTCCTGCTTGGACGCTGTCGGTGCGGTAAAAGTTCCCCACGATTCGGGCGGACGGGGTGGCTGGTGAATAATCCGGGCTGGCGTCGGAGTGTAACAGCGCAACGGGCATGTATCGAGCCCGTAGTGCTATACTTGGCCGTACGCCGTTGGAGCCACTTTTCCGGCGTTTGCCGGAGATCCGACGGCTGCATATCGCCGGAACCCGCAAAGGGAGGATCGTTATGAAGAACCCAAAGACGTATGTGGTCGTAGTCGGCACCCTCGGTGCGATAATCCTTGCCGTGGGCGTCGCCGCCCGATTGCCGGGTCAGGGCGGCGGTTCCCGAGCCGGCGTCTACCCGCCCCCAACCGCCGCGGGCCAGTCCGGCGCGTCGACCGCCGGCAGTCTGGACCACGAGGCAGTGGAAAACTACATCACCATCGTCGGCCGTGCGGAAATCCGAGTCCAGCCGATGGCGGTTCGGGTGATCATGGCCGTGACCAGCGAGGGCAAGACCGCCGAGGAGTGCATGAAGGCCAACGGCGAGAAGGAAAAGGCCCTGACCGACGCCCTGGCCAAGTTGGGCATCAAGGGGGACAAAGTCTTCATGGACTTCATCTCCGTGCTGCCGGTCTACGAGTGGAGCATTGCCGAAGAGCTGGGAGCGAGGTGTCTCGTGGAAAACGTGTCGGGCTACATGATCCAGACCAACGCGCACATCCAGGTCGAGAACGAATCGCAAGCCCGGGCGGCCGTGGGCGCGGCTTTCCTCCTGGAAATCACCGACATCATCTCCTTCGACTATTGGTGCGATACCTTGGACGCGCACAAAGTCGAGGCCCAGAAGAAGGCCCTGGCCGAGGCGAAGCGCAAGGCCGATCTGTTGCTGTCGGCCCACTTCGACATGGCGTCCAGTGACAAAGCGCCCCGTCCGACGAACATTCACGAGAAGACCGAGGTCGTCTATCCGAAATCTCTCTACGAGTCTTTCAGCAACGACTATTCCCAGAGTCTGCGAAGAAACTACACGCGGCAATCGTTGCCGGAGATCCACGCCATTCGGCCGAAGAACACCCATTATCGCGGCTTCTTCGCCGAGACCGACTGCCAGGACGGCCGTCTGCCGATGCATCCGGAGATCTCCGTGGTCTCGACGATTTCCTGCTACTATGCGGTACCGGGGAGTGCCGAGAGCGATAAAAAATGAGATCCGTTTAGCCCCGGCACTTGTGCCCGGTGTTGGGGGGACGAGGGTTTATCCGGCGGACGGCACACGGAATGTGCCTGCTACTCATCGTCGTCCGATTGGGGTAGAATACGGCCGATGAATGAATCCCATTTCGAATTCCACCCTGCTTTGGGAGCTTCTTATGTCGTCCTCCGATGCATCGCAGCCGCCGCCGCCGAGTCCGAAGGAACTCAAGGCGGCGCTGAAGGCCTTTAAGAAACGATTGAAACTGACCTGTCTCGACGATCAATCGCGGATCGGCGTGGGGCCGATGAGCAGCGGCCGGAAATCGGGGATCGTGGCGATCATGCCGCCCGACCAATATCCCCGGGCCGTCTGGGACGAACTGGTCCGCCAAGGCCGGCTGAAGAACGCCGGCAGCGGGCTCTACGAACTACCGCCGACGTAGGGCTACGAGGGTGGTGCGCGTGGCTCAGCGGTTGATGCCGGCCTGGAGACTGAAGCCCTCGAAGCCGAGAAACCCCAGCGTCGGCGCCCCGGCTTCGGCCCAGAGTTGTCCTTCGTACGCGCTGCGGACGAAGACCTGACCACACTCCAACTGGCGAGCCCACTCGATGCCCAAGTCCAGGCTGAAGACGGGCACCACCTCGTCGGCGTCGTCGAGCCGGGCAAACGGCACCGGCGGGTTGGCCCCGGCGGCCGGGTTCACAAAGCGACTGAGCGATTTCTTGCCAAACAGAAGCGAACCGCGCCCGGCGCCGAACAGCGTGAAGCCTCGGCAGCCCACGGGCTTGCGAAACTCGGCGGCCAGCGTGGGCCCCAGCCCTTCGAACGTCCGCTCCCAGGTGAGTTGCTGCACGCCCGCGCCACCGTCGATGACCGCCGCGACGAAGTCCTGCTCCAGTGCGGCGTAGCGGAGACCGCCGCTGGCGATGATTTCCACGCCCGCCAGATTCGCGTTCAGTGTCCCCTCCAAATCGAACGTCCGCGCGCTGAGGCTGCTGTCGGCGATGAGCGTCTGCCCGGGCGCGTAGGTCGAGATGGCAGCCGGCAGGGTGACGGTGACGACCTGGGCCGAATGGGTCGTCGCCGCGTCCGACACCAGGGCCAGGCTCTTGCTGTCTTGGTAGAAATCCCAGTAGGTCGCCCGAATCCCCGTCCGACGTGGACCGGCGTAGCCAAGCCAGGCGCGCATATTCGGCTCGTGACGGTACTCGAAGGGAAGCAGGTTCATCGTTCCGGTGAGGCCGTCGACGGTGCTCGCCTCGAACGACTCCTTGAAGTGGGGCTTCGTAAAGATCACCGCCGCCCCGCCGAACAATCCGCCGCGCCGCTCGCGGCACGACCTATCGACGTCCGGCAACCGCCCGACCGTCGTCCGCAGGGCGGCCAATTCGGCCTCCAGCCGATCAATTCGGGCGGTAGCGCCGTCGATGATAACGGCCGGGTACGCATTATCCCCAGGCTGTGCCCAAGCCGTGACCGTCAACAGCAGCAGCGAGGACGCGAACCCCGAAACGAAGCCAACCGAGCGAACCATGGGACCCCCCCCCAATGTGGAAACCGGACACATCTATTCGGATTGTATCGGTTATTCCGTTTGGGCAAGATCAGCCAATTCCCCCTCGTGTTCGGAATCGGGGTTGGGTTTTTCCCTCTCGCTCCCATGCTTATGACTTCCCCGCACAATGTGTACAATGGCCGGCGAGACCCAGATTCCGGGCAATAGCCGAGCAGTACCTCCGGACGACCCATGAAAAAAACCACCGTCAAACCGACGCAAAAGCCCGTCAAGCAGTATTACCAGGCATTGGAGGAATTCGCCGCCCAGGACGTCAGCCACGAGATGGCGGTCCGCTCGGCCTTTCAACATCTCCTGGAGGACACGGGCCGGCGGTTTGGCTGCGACTGGCGTTATTCTTCGGCCAAACGGGGGTTGCGTGTTTCGAGGAACTTGCCAGACTCAGTGCATTGTTGGCGTTCCTCGGGCAATACGTGCGCCTAACGACGTGCGGAGAAGGCAGCCTCGGTGATGGCGGGATGCGACGATTCTGCAAGAGGTCATAATGG
>JABMRP010000155.1 GCA_013202535.1 Planctomycetota bacterium | reverse complement strand
CGGCGCCTTCGGCTGGGCGTTAAACGAATACCCCAAGAACGACCCACCCTACTTCCGCCGCCGACGCACCAGAACCAGACCCACCAGCCCCAGCAGGGCCAACACCACGCTCGCCGGCTCGGGCACGACGGTCGAGGCGTTGGCCGAGTAGAAGCGGGAGAGGTTGTAGGCGGGGGTTGTGTAGGTATCGCCAAGCTGGATGCCGTTGCCGTCGCTGAACAGGCGGATGTTCATGGAGCCGGTTTGCGTAAACTCGACCGACCCCTGGTTCCCACCTTGACCATCGCCGTAATAGAACCCGAACAGATCGCCAGGGCTGACCAGACCTGTGCCATCGACCAGATCGAAGTCGTGTTGCTGGAAGCCATCGGTAGTTCCCACGCGAGTCGTTCCGACACCCAGCACTTCGACTTCGCCGTCGGTATCGCGAAGCAACACGGGCGTGATGTTCCGTCCGCCCGAACCGGCCGTGTCGTTGAAGAACTGCCAGGTATCCAGAAAGCCAACCTGGGTGAACGGGTCGTTGTCCATGACGACCAGGAGCGAACCGACCCCGTCGGGAGGGCTTACCCCCGGACCCGCTCCGTTACCCACCGTCTCGACCAGCCCGTCCAGTTCGACCGCCCAGGCGTAGTCGCGGCGGATGCTGCTGATGGGAAACCCGCCGGCGCCCAAGGTCAGCGCACTGCCCACCGTTGGGGCAGCGGGAGAGGGATAGTAGATGTTCTGGGTGTTGTGGGCGTCGGGTGTGTAGAGATTGTCGGTGTAGGGAAGTCCCTGCCCATGGTGGAAGAGCATGTCGCCCGGCTGGAGATCCAACGTGTTGGGTAGCGTCATGTTGCCGCTTGGATCCGGCGTAATGACGCCGCTGCTGGCGACGACGTCGAACTCGTTGGCGGTGCCCGTGGGACGAAGTTGGAACAGTTCGAACGTGCTGGTGCTGCCCTGGAAAAAGACCTCCATCGAGTCAACGCTACCGGCCACTGGGGCACCGTACATGTTGCTCCAGAGGACCGTGGTGCCACCATCGCTGGCGACGGCGCGACCGCTAAACGTATTGCCGAAATGTCCCGGTTCCGGAGGCGCGGGTATTAAGGTTCCCTCGAAGCGAACCTCGTTGATCCCTTGCCAGGAGCCACCGGCCCCGCCGGGCGGGACCATGCCGACGATCTTCACGTGCGTAACGCCCGCCTGCTCGTCAAAGTTCAACAATTGCGCTGTTTCGTTGGATGTTCCGGAAGCCGCGTCCAGTGGCCCCAGGGTTAGCGGCGCCGAGTAAGACGAGCCGCCATCGGTGGAAAACTGCATGTCGAACGTCGCCACACCTCGACCGGTGCAGCACGTTCCCTGGCTGTATTGCCACATGTGGATTCCCGTCAGGTCCGCCTTGCCGCCCATGTCGAACACCAGCTCGTTGGCCGCGCTGGTACTATTCATCAACCAACCCTGCGTGTGCGTGGTTTGGTGTTCTCGGTCTATGTCCGGCCCCCCGCCGAGTAGACCGGCTCCAGTGATGAGGAAATTCGGGGTACCGTAATGGGGCGCGGTGCCGACGGCGTAAACAGGGGTGATCGCAGGCGGAGGAGGCGGAGGGGCGCCGGTGAAGTCGATGGTGTAGGGGCCGTCCAAGGCGGCGTTACCCGCTGGGCTTCCCGTGTTTGGGAGCCAGAAGACGGCGGTCAGCGGTTGCCCCACCTCGGGCGCGCTATGCGGTATGTCGTAGGTCTTTGTCCAGGTTTCCCACGTTGCAGGAGCAGGCGCCGGCGTCGTGGCCGAAACCTGATACGGATCGAGATTGTGGTTTGCCCCGGACCTGATGTTGAAGACTGTCGTGGGGAATGGGGCGTTGCTCCAATTTCCAACGCTGCCGGTGACGGTGTACAGCCCCGCCTGCACGGTCGCGCCGACGTCGGCCAAGGCGTAATCGTTATCGCCTCCTCCGTTGCCGCCCCAAGCCACACTGCCCACGATCGGATACGGATTTAGAAGTCCACCGTAATTGGTTGTGGACCAGAAGCCGCCGGCATTGAACCACGTGCCGTCGTCTTCCACGTCGCTGGAGAAGATGATTTCTCCCGAAACGGGGACCACGGCCACCAGGAGAAGGATCACAACGCCAAGACCTGGCAACCCAACACGAGGAAGAGACATACTTCTCATAAGACACCTCCGGTGGCAATCGCGGAATAACTCGATCGAGTTGATGAACATTTCGGACGGGAGAAGAAGAAAGGGAGAAGAACGGCTGTGGGAAATCCTCATGACCCGCCCATTCGATTCCAAGTTTGATTGGCTAGCCTGTGTGTGTCAAGCATTTTCAAGGGAATTCCAGATTTAGGAGACCGTTGGGACGCACCAGAACCGCTTCCGTTCCGCAGCCCCCGACTCTTCCGGGGGGCTCTGGAACCTCCAGTGAACCGGGCGGTGCTAACTCCGATGGCAACGCACGCGTGGGATCGGATATCGGCAGCGTGTCCGCTGCCCGGAGCCGGCCCACACGGGTCGCGCGACTGGCATTTTTCGCTCGATTGACGTACACTAGTTATTGAGGTCCGCGTGCGGACCCCTCTGGAGCATACCTGGCAAGACCCGGCACACGCCCCCCGAAATTCAGGCGGCCTTCCCCTTGGTAGTCAGCGAGTCATCGGCCCGACGGTACGCGCTGCGCGATCCCGACGTGCGGCTGATGCTGCGGGTGCGCGATGGTAGCGCCGAGGCGTTCGAGGAATTGGTGGTCCGCTACCAGAGGCGGCTGGTGATGATTCTGCGGCATCAGCTTGGCAGCCAGGAGGTGGCCGAGGATCTGGCCCAGGAGGTTTTTCTCCGGGTGTACAAAGCGCGGAAGCGTTACGTGGCGGGGGCCAAGTTTTCGACCTGGCTGTTCACCATTGCCAACAATCTGGCGGCCAATGCGTTGCGGTCGAAGGCGCGGCGCCGCGAGGTCCATCTGTCCCCCGGCGACAGCGGCGGCATGGGTGTCCAGACGCTGGAGAAGCTGGCCCTGGCAGCCAGCGGCCTGATGCCCACCCGACTGGCCGACAAGGCCGAGATGCGCGACGTCGTCCGCGTGGCCCTGGAAGTGCTCAACGACCGGCAACGCATGGCCGTGCTGCTGAACAAGTTCGAGGGCATGAGCTACGCCGATATCGCCGAAGCCATGGAGATGACCCCCCAGGCGATCAAGTCGCTGCTCTGCCGCGCCCGGGTCAATCTGCGCGAGGTGCTGGAACCGTATCTTCAGGACGGTAGCCGCCCGGCGGTGGAGGAAGAGGACGAGGAGATTTAGGGACCCATGTCGGACGATGCTTCCAACGCCGAACCGTCTGCTCTGGAAGAGCGCTTGGTTGCTTATCTCGACGGCGAGTTGAGCAGCGGAGAGCAACGTCGGGTCGAAGAGCTTCTGGCGGTCGATCCGCGGGCGCGGCGCGCGCTGCAGCGATTGGAGCATGCCTGGGAATCGCTGGGCGAACTCGAAACGCCGGACTTCGATCGGACGTTCGCCGACAGCACGATCGAGATGGTGGCCGTGGCGGCCGGCCAGGAGTTGCAGCAGTCGGAAGCCGAAGTCCCGCGCCGCCGACGGCGCCGGTGGATGATCTCCGCCGCTTGCCTGCTGGTTGCCCCCGTGGTGGGTTTCCTGGCGGTGAGTTGGCTCCGGCCCAACCCGAATGCGGCGCTGATCGCCGACCTGCCCGTGGTGGAGAACATCGATCGGTATCAGTGCATCGACGACGTCGATCTGCTGCGAAGTTTGCAGGCCCAGGGGATGTTTATCGAGCCGGTCGTCGGCCTCCCGACGTCGGAGGCCGACGCGTTGGCCGCGCCGGCCGTCTTCGGCCTGTCGGCCGGCCAGCGCCGCGAGCGGATCGAGGCGATGGGTCCCGAGTCGCGTGCCGAGTTGGCCCGTCGCTGGGAACGATTCGGTCGGCTCCCGGCAGAAGAACAAGCGCGGCTCCGCTCGATCCACGAGCAGATCGCCGGCGATGCCCACGCCGACCAGTTGCGGCAGGTCGTGAACCACTACGGCCACTGGGTCGGGACGCTGCCGGCGTACGTCCGCGGGGAACTATCCCAAGGGGATCCGGCCGAGCGGATCCCGCGGATCCGGCAGCTTCTGCGCCTGCGAGAAGATCACCCGGGGCTAACCGGCGGACCGCATGTCGAGAGCCGCGTCAACATGACGGTCGTCGTGCTGGTCATTCCGCTGCGCGATCGCAAGCCGGTCGTCGAGGGCGTGTTCGCGGCGGTAAGCCAGGACTTTTCCCCGTCCAGCGCGTCGCTGGTGCTGGACGAACCGCGGGCATTGGAGGAGATGATCCTGGGGTTCTGTTTCCAGAGCGGAATCCACTTCGTCCACGCCGAGGTCACGCATCTCAATCCCATGGGCGCCGGTTTCTATCACCTGGGCGTAAATATCACTCAGGTTCTGGAGCCGGCCGACTATCCGGAATTGGAATCGATCACCTTCTAACGGCCTGCCTAGCGATCGTTGGCGCGAAACAGCGGCGGGAGCGATGTCCACAAGTAGTACGCTCGGGGAGCGCTGGCGTCGAGTAATTGCGCCACGCCAAAAGGCTGGTTTGGCGACTGGCTTCCGAAGAGGATACCGGCCAGGCCCAGTTGCTGCTTGTACTTGACGACTTCCACCTCGCTCTCCTCAAGACCCGTCAAGACAATCGCCCGGCTGACGGCGTCCTCGATAAAGCCGATGCGGTCGACCAGACCGAATTCCTGGGCGGTCTGTGCGGTGAAAACCCGGCCGGTGAAGAGCGTCTCGGTCAGCGGTTTGGGACTGTCCAGCAGCGCCTGGAGTTGGTCCCGGAGTTGCTTTTCGTCCAGTTCGTCGCGATCCACGCCGGGTAGGAACGTCCGGGCGAGGTCTTTCGGGTCCTCCTGGAGCTTCCGCTGGAAACTGGCGCGAAATTCTTTCTCCAGTTGGGGCCGGCCGGCGGCAACCACCTCCTGAAACCCCTTGAAACTCTGGTCCACCAGATCCTGGAAGATCGCCCGCTCCTCGGGGGTCATCTCCCGGGTCATGCTGCCCATGCCTTTGAGTCGATGGCTGGTGACGGAGTCCTCTTCGACATCCCACTGCTCGAGCAAGCCCGAGACGTCGTAATGGGGAATGACCACGCCGATCGATCCGGTCCAGGTCGTGGGCTCGGCGAAAATCACGTCGGGAGTATCGCCGACGGCCATCGAAACGTAGTACCCGCCGCTGGCGGCCATGCCTCCCATACTCACGACGATGGGAATCTCTCGATCCTCGGCTTTGGCCAACTTGCTGAGATGATGGAACAGGTAGTCGCTGGCCGTGACGGAACCGCCGGGCGAATCCACCCGCAACACAACCGCCCGCACGGTCTTGTCGTCGATCACCCGCTGGATCTGCCGCTTGACGACCCCCTCGCCGTCGAGGATAACACCCTCGACCGAGATGATGGCGATTTTGTTCTCAGCCCCGCGTTGGTGCGAGACGTGTTTCTCTTCCAGTCGATCGTCTTCCGCGCCGCTGAAGTTACCCAAGACGAGGAGGGGAAGAACGATCATCAGCGATCCCACCACCCCAACCACCATCAGAGCCAGCAGCAACCGGCCGATCCACCGAGAGCCGCGACGGGGACTGCGAGGAGGATCGATAACCACTGCCTGAGCGACATTGGCCGAAGCGCGTGTTTCGCCCGAATCGGAATCGTAGCCCATCGTATCCTCCTCAAATGCGTCGTGGTCCGCTCGATCATCTATTCTACCTTACGTCTCGGCCAGGGCAACGCGGACCCCCTCGCAAGTACTGTTTGCCGAACCGGTGTTGCCAAATCACGGTCCGGCACAGTAAGCTAACGCGGTCTGGGGCCGCTTTCCGATCGTTTCGGAAACCCCGCCGGCGCCCCGCGCGGATCGCAAGATCGACGCCGCGGTGGTGCGCCCCCCCAATCGCGAAGTAAGCCAGAGCTTGGAAGGAATCGTCGCGTGTTTGTTGCCGCCTCAACAAGTTGTTTCTGGGAGTTGCCCTTGAACGCCGCGCTGGAACGCCTGGCGGAATTGGAGTATTCGGCCGTCGAAATCCAGATTTTCGAGTCGGGAAATCAGCTTCGGCCTTCCCAAGTACTGGCCGACCTCGACCAGTCGGTGCAAATCTGCCGGCAGACACAGAGGCTTACGCCAGTCGCCTACCATGTCGACATCGAAGCCCCCGAGCCGGATTACTACCGGCAGTTCGCCGCGTGCTGCAAACTCGCCAAGGCGACCAAGGTCGTGGCCGTGACCGTTCCCGCCGCGGAGTTGGGAACTCCCTTCAACGCGGAAATCGAGCGGCTGCGGCAACTCGTCGCGATCGCCTCGGTCGAGGGGGTTGTCGTGGGCCTGAGAACCGAAACCGGCAAAATGACCCAGGACCCCGACACGGCGGTGGTCCTCTGCGACAACGTCAAGGGCTTGAACCTCACGCTGGATCCCAGCCACTATATCTTCGGTCCCCATCAGGGTGCCCCCTTTGATCGGGTAATGGACTACGTCTGCCACGTGCAACTTCGCGATACTTCCAAGGAGAAACTCCAGGTGCGGGTCGGCCAGGGCGAAATCGAATACGGCCGGCTGATTAGCCAGTTGGGCCGGGTCCATTACGACCGCGCCCTATCGGTTGATGTCGCCGCGCTGCCCGATATCGACCACAACGCCGAACTCCGCAAGATGCGACTCCTGCTGGAAAGCCTGACCTAAGAACTTCCCCAAGCGACCGATGCGTCCCCCGGGAACCCACCCTTTCTGGTGGGTCGCTCTTGCGCCGCGTCGGCGAGCGATTTGCCCACCGACTAAATGCTTGCTCCCCGTTGGGGTGACGGTTATACTCTCACACAGGAAAAGAGATCCCGAGGCTCGCTGGCGTTATCGGCTCGATGTTCCTTTCGAGTTGCGACGCCCTGTTTCAGTTCACGTCCTTGTACCT
>JABMRP010000154.1 GCA_013202535.1 Planctomycetota bacterium | reverse complement strand
TGCAGACTCAGGGCTGATTCACCTGCCTGTCAGTCGGCCACCCCCTACTGAAAAAGTCGCGTGCCACTGCTTGCTCGCGAGCAGTGCCGCCGAGCTAAACGGAGAACGCCCGCCAAAACACTGCTTGCAAGCAAGCAGTGGCACACGCCCTCTCCGTGTCGCCTTTTTCAACGAGGCGCTGAGCAAACGGCTCGCCAGGGGGTGGCTTTTCGGGTATACTGCGATTGTCGGTGTCCGGGGGATTTTCTTTCCCCACGGACATTGCGTGCCTATCCCCTCTTAGTAGCTATTCGCGGAGCGTATCATGTCTACTCGCCGTCGCCGAGGTTTTACGCTGGTCGAGTTGTTGGTGGTGATTGCCATCATCGGGATCCTCATCGGGCTCTTGTTGCCGGCGGTGCAGGCGGTTCGGGCGGCCGCGCGGCGGATGCAGTGTTCCAACAATCTCAAGCAGATCGGTCTGGCGGTACACAACTACCAGACGGCCTACAACGGGACGTTTCCCATCAGTATCAGTCCTTGGGGCGAGGGTTCGCGGCCGACTCCCCAGCGTAGCGGCAAGGGCTGGATCGTCAGCGTTCTGCCCCACATGGAGCAGAAGGCCCTGTACGACCTGTTCGAGCCCGGTTTCAACGGCGACATGTTCTCCGGCGGCGGGATTCAGAATCCCGTGTGCCGCGAGGCATTGAAGATGCTGGTCACGACGCTCCATTGCCCGTCGGACGAATCGGTGCTGCAAAACTCGACCAGCCAGTACCAGTTTGGCGGTATCGAGGTGGCGCTGACCAGCTACAAGGGCGTGATCGGCGATACGCGGATGGGCGGCAGCAGCAGCGTTCATCAGGGGACCGAGCCCGACTGCCACAACACGATCGGCTGCAACGGCATCTTCTACCGCAACAACTACCAGGAGGCGGTCAACATTGAGGCCATTCGCGACGGCACGACCAACACGTTCCTGGTCGGGGAAGACGTGGCCAAGGAAAACGCGCACTCGACCGCCTTCTACTCCAACGGCGATTACGCAAGCTGCCATGCCCCGCCCAACTTCTTCCCCGAGCCGCCAACCCCGAATGACTGGTGGAACGTGATGTCGTTCCGCAGCCGGCACTCCGGCGGCGTCCATTTCGCCATGGGCGACGCTTCGGTCCGGTTCGTTACGGAGAACATCGACCACACGATCTATCGGGCGATGAGCACCAAGGCCGGCGGCGAAATCGCGAATATCCCCGATTAGCGGTAATCGCGCGAGTCGGAGCCGTTTTTTCCCGCGAACCACGGAGCGAAGAACCATGAATAAATTGGCATGCGTTATTGGTCTGTTAGGGCTGACCGGCCTGTTGTTGACATGCGGCGGGTGCGGCGGCGACCTGGCCACCGTCAGCGGCACGGTAACGATGGACGGCAAAGCTCTGCCCGAAGCCACGGTGACCTTTCGTCCCGCGGAGGGAGCCGTCGGCTATGGAACGTCCGACGCCGAAGGGCACTACACGATCCGAACCGGAGCAAGCGATGGCCTAGCGCCGGGCGACTATAAGGTGACCGTGCAGGCATACGGCGAGTTGCCCGAATCGGCGCCCGAGGATTCCGAAGTGCCGCCTCCCGTGATCACGCCCGGGAAATACGCCGACGCCAACCTCTCGGGCATCACCTTCAAGATCCCCGCCGGGGGCAAGAACGACTGCAATATCGAAATGGTTAGCAAGTAGTTTTCGGTGTTTAGCCCCGGCACTCGTGCCCGGCGATTGAGCCCGGGAGTTCGCCGGGTGCCATGGCACCCAAAACGCCATCGCCAGGAACATGCCATGGTCCTACTCGAATTCAGCATGTTTCCCCTGGACAAGGGCGTGAGCCTCAGTCCTTACGTTGCCCGAAGCCTGGAGATCATTGACTCCAGCGGGCTGGACTATCGGACCCATGCCATGGGCACCACGATCGAAGGGCCTTACGATGAGGTAATGGACGTCGTGCGGCGGTGTTTCGAGCGGATGTCGGCCGATTGCGACCGCGTCGAGTGTAGTATCAAGATCGACTACCGCAAGGGCCGCCAGGGACGTCTCGAATCGAAGATCGCCAGCGTCGAGGAGAAGCTGGGCCGGCCGTTGAAGCGATAGACCCCAGAGGCAGCCATGGCGGGTAAGGTTCCCAAGGCGTTGTTGACCGCGTTGCGACGATGCCTCGGATCCGATGGTCTGCTCGACTCGCCCGCCGACATGGTCGTCTACGAATGTGACGGCTACACGATCGAAAAGAACCGTCCCCAGGCCGTCGTCTTTCCTCGCACCACGGCCCAAGTGGCCGAGGTGGTGACGCTGTGCAACCGGTTCGAGATGCCGATTGTCGCCCGCGGCGCCGGCACGAGCTTGGCCGGCGGATGTTTGCCGGTCGGCGGCGGCGTGGTGGTCATGCTTACGCGGATGAAGGCGATCGTCGAGATCAACCTTCGCGACCGGTGCGCGATGGTCGAGGCGGGGGTTCCGAATATCGAACTGGGCCGGGCGCTGACCGGCACGGGCTACCATTTCGCGCCCGATCCGTCGAGCCAGGGCGCTTCGACCATCGGCGGCAACGTGGCCACCAACGCCGGCGGACCGCATACCTTGAAGTACGGTGTGACGGTCAACCACGTGCTTGGGGTTGAGGCCGTGTTGGGCGACGGGTCGATCGTGCGAACCGGGCCCGTCGACGCGGCGCCCGGGCTCGATCTGACCGGCCTGATCGTCGGCAACGAAGGCACGCTGGCGATCGTGACCAAGGTCTGGGTACGCCTGACTCGCAATCCGCGGGAATTTCGCGCCCTGCGGGCGATTTTCAATTCGGTCGACGACGCGACGGGCACGGTCAGCGACGTCATTGCCGCCGGCATGATTCCCGCGGCCATGGAACTGATGGATCGGGGAATCATCGGTGCGGTGGAGGAGGCGTTCGGGTTTGGCTTTCCGCTGGACGCCGAAGCGATCCTGATCATCGAAGTCGACGGTCCGCCGGTCGGGCTCGACGACCAGCGAAGCCGGATCGTCGAATTTTGCGAGAAATGGAACGCCCGGGAGGTGCTCCAGGCCGATAGCGAGGCGGACCGCCAGATGCTATGGAAATGTCGCAAGCTGGCCGTCGGCGCGGTCGGACGACTTAGCCCAAGCGATTGCATCCAGGACGGTGTCGTGCCGCGAACCCAGTTGCCCCGTATCCTGCGGCGCATCCGCGAGATCGGCCAGAAGCACGGGCTGCGCATCGTCAACGTGGCCCATGCGGGCGACGGCAACGTGCATCCGATCATCCTCTTCGACCAGCGCGAGGC
>JABMRP010000026.1 GCA_013202535.1 Planctomycetota bacterium | reverse complement strand
TCCTTGGTCCAGGCCGTGCTTTCAAACGGTTCATTTCGCCCTGGGTGGTAAGCGGAGGTCCATCCCTCCTTGGGCAGGCTGCCGTCAGGCTTCATTCGCCAAAGGATCCCCCTGTAGATGTTCGACATGATCAGGTCGCCGTTGGAGGCTAGCACCATCTTTTGAGGATGGTGCCACCAGTCACCATACATGGACAGTTCGCCCCAGGGATGGAACACTTTCGGGATGATCAACTCCGCGGGCCCCTCTCGGGCCGTCTTGCGGACGAGGTCTCGCACGCTCGATTGCGGCAAGGTTGGATTCAGCGGCATGATGGTCCGCAAATACTTGCCCTGCCGGTCGAAGACGCGCAACTCGGCCACTCCCCTGACCGGCCTCGTATCGGCCAGCACATAGATCTCGCCCTTCTGCTCGTCAACGGCAAGGTCCCAGATGATCCCTCGGGCGTGTGGATCGCCCGCCAGGAGAAACCCCTCCAGTTCCAGCTTCACTTCTCCCGTCGAGCCGGCGTGCGCGGAACCGGGGCCAAGCGATATTGTCCGTTGGCACTGTTCGGCGAGAAACGATCTGCCCGCGCGGTTCGGGGGGCGATAAAATCTGCTGAGGCCAAGGACCGAATACTCCGGCCCCGGGAGATTCTCTTGCGGCGGGATGCCCGTCAGTACTGCCCACCCGTCGGGATCCACGGTTGTGCCCTGCCAGCAGTGCGTTTCCCCTCCCGGCAAGCCGGACCGGCGGATGTTGAAGCCGATCTCGGATGCCAACTTCTTGTTCTTGCAGAAGGCGACGAAGGGAAGAGCAAGTTCGGCAGTCCACGCGTCCTGCCCCTTCGCGATGACCGACTTGATGGCCGGTTGCCAAGTCTGGTCGATCCAGGGGGGATCGTGCTCGTTGTAGGAAAACGTAACGGCTGCATTGGCCGGGGCGATTCGAATCAGGTAGTACGAGTTCCCATCCGCGTTGGAATCGATGGCCAGTTCGACGTATTCCCCTGCCAGCTTGCTTTCCCCGGTACAGCGGATCCCGACATACAGGTGGTCGGCGTCGCGCGCGATGAACGCCGTGGTTGTTGCCTTCGACGGGTTCCCGTGCGTAACCTTCAGGATTCCCGTCGTGGCCGCGCTCTTCCAGCACGCCTCGTCAGGCTTCCCGTCAACCACCGGCTTGGCGTCGATCGCCGGAACCGGCAACATCGGCCTGTTGGCCGGCTCGTTTTCCGCCGCCGGAGCTCGGTCGGAACACAGCAAGGTGATCAGAACAGCAACGGCAATATGCTGACAGGGGATTGCTTTTCGGGCTTCCATCATCCTTCACCAGGCCTCCCTTCGCGGAGTATCTCAACGCTGGGTTTCATTCGGTTTGCTGTCCAAGTTCCAGACGCAATGAGTCGCAACCCATTCTCCACCGGCTGCGCGCCGCATAACAAAGATGCCCTTGCCCACTTCGTGTACGGGTTTGAGCGTTGAATCCGGCTTGGGTATTCCCTCATAGGTGTAATCGACGCGCATGATCGCGCTGGCACCACACGACGTCACCTCCCGAACCCGGACGGACTCGTCCTGTTTCAACTGCTCGAAGGCCGGCCGATGGTGCTCCATACAGGCTTCGATACCTTGGATCATCGGCTCGCCCGGGGGCAGCCAGATGACGTCTTTGGACCAAAAGGTCCGATAGGTGTCAAGATCACCCGCTTTGGCCGCTTCCACGTATCGATCGCACCAAGCTTGCATCGTTTGAACGTCGGCCTGCCGGTCCGGTTGTCTTTCGCAGCGGTCTGGCGATGATTCGTCCGCCCCGCGACTTACCGTGCCGGCGGCCATGACCGTCAGTATAAGGAGGTGTGTCCATAAGCGTTTCATCTGCATTTTCCTTTCTCGATCATGTGTCTGTCGTTCACCCACGGAGGGTTCCTCGATTGGCCTACTTCTTGCCTGCTGGCAGTTTCTCGCGGTCTTCCTTCAGCTTGCGGACCCAGCAACTGAGGCAAAGGCAGCCTTCGTTTCGTCCACACGTCCCGGCAATGTCTTGGTAAGGCGATGGCTTGATGGTCTTCCGTACCAGCGCATGCATCCGCTGGTAACCGGGATCGTCGGTGCTCTTCCACCTGCCCTGATCGATCTGGCCCCAGCCTCCGGCCGACACCGCCAGGGGCGCCTTCAGGATGCGACTCTCGCTCGGGATGGCAACATTCACCAGCGCCGCAAACGGCTGTTTCGCCAACTCCTCGCCAAACGTGTCGCGGATGTGGTCGCGCAGGAGCCGTTCCGCGTCCCCATCGATTTCGCGCCACTCATCCTTGTTCCACGAGTAGGTGCCGGAGAACTGCGCGTTGAGGTCGGCCCAATCGATAATCCGCTGCAGGCTCGATCGATCGAGTTGAACCTTCTCGTGCCCCTCAAGCAGCATGGGCACGAGCGTCCCGGCATGGGCGAAGTAGTCCTTCGGGACACTGTACCAGCTCTCCTGCCCGTATTGCGCGATCTTTATGTAGGGGGCCCGCGCCAGTGCGTGATACGCCTGGCTGGCATGCATCGATGCCAGAGTCTTGTCCAGATCGCCCGGCGCGGCCGTGGTCCCCAGCAGGCTGATCTTGCTCTTCTCCTTCAGACCCAGGCCATGACAGTCGATGCAGTAGCGGTCGAGCACGGGCTGGACCGTTTTGGCGAAACTGAGCCCCCCCTCGTACCGCGGGCCCTCGGGCGGAGTGAGTGGCCTGGGTGTCTTCGACGGTTTGCTCTGCCGGGCAACGGGCGTGGAGGTGCGCGGCTCGTGACACCCCACACAGCCGGCGAACTCGCCCGGCTGCAATTGGGTGATCGTCCGCATCGTCAGCACCGCCATGCCGTTCTCGTCCAGCGCCTGGAACTGCATCGGGATACCGGCCGGCGCCTCGAAGATGGCTGAACCATCCGGTTCGACGGGCACCGTGCCGATCACGCGTTTGAGAAGCTCGTACGTGACTACGCTCGAGCGCGGAGCACGTTGCGTCGGCTGCAGCAGCAACTCGTTGACGCGAATGCTCTTGATCGTGCCCGGCTTGATGGGCTGCGTGCTTTGGTTCACATCCTGAATATAGAATATCCCCGTGGCCGGCGTGTCCGCGACCGTTTCGAGAGAAGACGGCAAGACGGGTGGTTTTGCCCGCGGCCTGACCGGCAGCGGAGCGAGGCAAGATATCTCTTCGTCGCGGTAGATCAGTTCGCGCCCACCCAGCGAATCGATCAGGTAGATGCCAAAAGCGTTCCTCGCGGGTTTCTGACTCATACTAGCCGGAAGCGGGGACGGTGAGTAGGCGGCCAGGAAGAGGTCTTCACTCAAAGGATAGGGCGTTGAGAAGGCGACTGGCGAGGTGGGTTCCGATTCCGGAAAGGTCGCCTCCGGTGTCAGCCTTGTGATCGCTTCCAGCCCGTCCTCCGCGAGCCGCCGGTCGATCAGGATCAAAGAGCCTGCCTGCATCGCGTGATGCGCGGCCGTCGTGGCAACGATCTTGCTCGAACCGGGGATCGGCCGCGCCTGGCATATCTTCATCGGGTTGCTCGTGTA
>JABMRP010000153.1 GCA_013202535.1 Planctomycetota bacterium | reverse complement strand
GGGGCCTCCAACAAGCGGTGGATGCTCGGCCGGCGCAGATCGCCGTCGATCAGCAGGGTTCGGCGTCCGGAGCGAGCCAGACTGGCCGCCAACTGGCTGGCCAACGTCGATTTTCCTTCTTTCTCCATCGAACTGGTGACCGTCACGGCGCGAATCCCTTCCGTCTTGGCACTGTGCAACAAGGCGGTTCGGATATTGTCGACCGATTCGGCGAGCATTCCGTGGAAGGCGCTGGCCGCACCGTGCCGTCGCCAGGCGCGACCGGTCATCGACGGCGTGTTGCCCATCACGCGAACCCCCAAACCGTAGGCCACCTCGGCCGACGAATTGATGCGTCGCGACGAGAAATCGACCGCGGCGACGCCAAAGATGGTCACGGCCAAGGCGGCCAGCCCGATGAAGGCAACCCGCTTCGTCTTCTCGTCCACGTCGCTGGTCTTGGGAATGCGCGCCGGCTCCAACACCGTGACCTGCCGCAGGGCATTCATTTCGACATCCCATTCCTCCAGCAGGGCGGCCATTCGGGAAGTGATCTTCTTGCGGCGGTCGAGTTCCTCTCGCGTGGTTTCCAACTCCAGCGAATAGGCGTCGATCTTCTTCGCTTCCTCGGCGGCCGCGTCGAATTCCTCTTTTGCCTGGTCCGCATCTTCCATGGCCAAGACCTTTTCGAGGTTCAGGTCGTCGATCATCCGCGAGATTTTCTCCGGCACGGTAAGCGGCGTGTCAACCAACCCGGCGGCGATCTTCCGTTCGAGGAGGTCTTCCACTTGCGGCAGGAGGATCGGGCCAAGCTCTTCCCGGCGTTTTTCGATCTGCTCGGATCGCGTCTCGAGCTGCTCCTGCAAACGGATCACGCTGGGCGCGTCCTCCCGGGCGGCACGGAGCTTCTCTTCCTCGATCTGGACCCCCAGCAATTGCGCTTGCTGTGTCGATTGAACCAACCACTGATCCTGGGCGAAAGCCTGCTCCATCATCGCGGCGAGTATTTCCTTCTTGCGCCGGGCATCGGCATCCTCGTCCGGTTCTTCTTGGTCGGGAAGATCGTCGAGCCTCGCCTGTAGCAGCCGGGCCTTGCGATCCATCGCTCGCACCTCGGCCCGCGCCGCGGTCGCCCGCCGCTTCAAGAGCGAGAAATCCTCCAGCACGGTGACTTGCTTCTCCCGTATCGCGTCGGAGTCGCTGGCGTGAAACTTCTTGCTCAATTGCTGAACCTGGCTGGTCTTCAGCTTGATATCGTCCAGGTTCTCCTCGTACCGCAATTGCAGAAACCTCTTGCGTGCAAGCTGAGCATTCCGGTCGACCTCCACCACCTTCTCCATGTACGCATCAACGACCGCGTCGACCAGTCGCTTCAACTGAGCGGGGTCTTCACCGGTCATCTTGATTTCCATCAACTCGTTACGGCCGGGGAAATCCACCTGAAGGTTCTTCTGCAACCAGGCCACCTTGTCGCGCTCGTCGCGGATGCACGAGAGTTGGGCAACGCCCGGTTCGTTCAGCGCCTGGTCGAGAACGAACGGCTTCTTGATCAACACCGCCTGCGAGTTGCGATTGGCCAGCAATCCTTCGCCCCCGGGCGTGTCAAACATGATCTTCTCGCGCGCCCCGATTCGAAGCAATGCGCTGCTGGTGTAATTGGTGGGAATCACCAGCATGGCAACGATCACCGCCGTGGTGGTCACCAGCAAGCCCAACCCCAGAGCCCAGCCCCAGCGACGACGCAAGGCATGGAGCAGATCGACCGGCCGTGGACTCACCGAGAGGATTTCCGGTTGAGGCGGCGGCGACGTCATCGCGCCGGCGCCGCCGTCCCGCACCATCATGGCATTGCTTGGCATGGCACTGCCCGGGGAGTCGGAGGACGAGTTTTCGTAATCAGCGTTGCTATCGGATCGAGGTGCCACCAGACGTACCTCTCAAACAGTTTGGAATGATCTAGTCAAATCGAACGACTCGTGTCGCTTGGCCCATACCGGACCGCAACCTTTCATCCTCTACGCAACTCGTGGGCCAGTCAACAGGCAGGAAAAGCGAACATTCGTAAACCGTTTAGTAACCAGGCTTTTCTCGTCTCTTTTTCGTGGTGTCCACCGATCGAATCGTGGGCCAATCGCAACGTTTCGACCCCCCCCCGCGTTGACCTTACGCAACGTCTCCCTCTCCTGCTTCTCCCGGCGGTGCCACGACCGCCCCTCCCAGCCTCGCTGTCCTGCCGCGCTCAGGCCGATGCCCGCGACTCGCGGCTTGCGGGACCGAAGGGCGACAGCTTCTCCGTGTCCACTTCGTAAACCAGCTTCTCCAGGATTTTCAGTTCCAGAAAGAGCAAAATCAGGGCCATGAACATCATCGCGTAACCGAAAAAATCGTGAAGGTAGGCGTCAACCCACTCCTCCCCCACCGTCACATAGAAAACCCCGGTGACCGTGATTCGCGTGACGTTAACCACCAACGCGATGGGGATGGCACTGAGCAATACGATCACCCGTTCCCACCAGGGCCGGTCGGTCACCAGGACAATCGCGACGGATAGGGCCAGGAAAATCGTCGTCATCCGCAGCCCGCTACAGGCGTCGACGACCCCCATCTCCAGATCTCCGATCGAGATGCGGTTGCCGATGTGATACGCTCCGATTCCCAAAGTCTGAAGGGCGTACGTGCTGGCCCGCGTCGCTTGAGCCTGGAGCGGCGCCAGCAATGCTTGCTCCAAGGTCCACGGTAACGGGAACATGAAAATAAGGAAGCCAACGGCGGGGCCTGCCCAGCGGAGCATTCTAACCCCTCCAGCAAGCAGGACTATACCCCCCAGGCTTGGGACAAACGTGACCATGTCAGGGATGTCCAGTGCGGACTGGGCCGCAAGCAACCGCAAGCCCAGGCCAACCGCCAGCAGGCCAACGCCCCACCATCTTTCCACCGGTTTCACCTCGGACAACGGCTGTCTCCGCATCCACAACAGGACCAGCGTAAACAGCGGCACCAGATACCCGTGTGAATACTGAGGCCGGATCCAGTAAAGCGATGCCTCGGAAAGCGAATTCCAGTAGCCCCACACCAGCAGGGAGGTCAGTCCACCCAAGACGAGCCACGGCAGAAGCGGTTCGGTGGCGGGTTTCATCGCAGCAGGTGATCTTGCTTCGTCGGCCATATCTTACCAGCCCAAAGGGAATAGCGTTTTCCAAAGGAAATCCAACGACTCACTCCACGTCCGCAACGCGCGCCGCGCGGTGGGCACGACAGATGGCTCCGTCCCAAAGGGGGCTCCGTCCGGCCGGGGGGCTCGCCGAAACCGGTATCGTGCATGAGGCAATTGCGGGACGTGGAGACAGTCGTCACTCCATCCGACGGGCGACCGACAAAGGCGACGTGGCACGCGGAGGGGACCACTGGAGATACTCAACGGACGAGCCATGCGCCGGCACTATCCCGGCCGCGGCACGCCACTCACATGAGAGTTTGCTCCCATCGGTTCCCTCATCACTCACGATAATCGAATGCCGGATAGGTGTCAAACAAATGGTCCCCCCACGGAGATGACACACCGCATTTCTTACGCAACACACGATCGATTAAAACGTTTGACCGGAATAGGGGGATTGCCAAGAGCTTTGCCGTTGCGTTGGTGTTCTGCCCGGGGCGGTCGATGCACGGGTCGGATTCCACCGCAGAAGCTCCAAACCACCCAGTCTTACAGGCTGCGTGGGGAATCAAGGCAATAGTTGCTCGCAAGCACGAGAATCGGAGGAAAACGAAGCAAGTAAATAGGCGGAGTTTGCCGATTATTCCGGCAGGATGGATTAGGAGAGGCGTAAGGATTTGCGCGCCCGGAGTTCCTCGGGGGGGGAGCGGGGTGGTTTTACTGCCGCGAAGGAGGGGACCGGTTGATAGTAGGTGACCAGTGATCAGACAGGCATGAGTGCCTGTCCCCTTTTCCCGGAATCGCAAGGCTGTCTGGTGACTGGCGACCAGTGGCCGGCGAACTTTGCACCAACGAAAACTGACATAGGAAAATCGGTCCATGTCCGCTGCTCGAATTGATCCGAGGCTTTTGCTGATGGGAGTTCTGCTG
>JABMRP010000152.1 GCA_013202535.1 Planctomycetota bacterium | reverse complement strand
TGCTCTTCGATTTACTGCACAACGCTGACTTCGACTTCAGCATCAATGTGATCGACAACATCGGCTCCCAAAATGGATGGGCGATCGAGAAAATCGGCGACAAGTTCGTGTTCCAATTCATGTGCATGTCACCAATGAGCGTGCCGACCGCAACGGGAATCCACATTCGCGTGTTTCCGAATTCGGTCTCTACGAAAGTCGGTCTCGTGTCCAGGACGGATTTTTCCGAGCATCGAGTACCGCAACGACGGTCACGGCTTCACTTTCGACCTTGTAGTAGATTGCAAATGGAAACCGACTTGCCAGCTTTCGTTGGTATCCAAAGACAACCTCGTGGATACCGCCGTAAAAAGCGAGCGAATCGATGTCGGCGATGATGCAATCGCGGAAGTACTCGCCCAGGCCGTCGCGCTGCTCTTCGTAGAACCAATAGCCCGCGCGAATATCAGTCTCCGCGTCGCTGGAGATGCCGACGATCATTGTCCCAGGTCCTGAAGCCGCTTTTTGGCCTCACTCCAATCGTGGACGGCGGCCTCGCCGGATTCGAGCCGCTTCGTTCGATCCGCAAGAACCTCCTGGTGCCATGCAGGAGAGTCTACGATGGCAGGCTTGCTGCAAAGACTGGCCCAAAGCGCTTCCATCGTCGCCAGTTTGTCGGCAACCGACATTTGTTCCAAGGGCAGATCGAAAGACATGCTTTGCGCTCCTACTGAATGGTCGACGCGCGTTGGTAGTTAGAATCGCCAACCCACCGGTTGATATCCGTGGCAACGCTAAGACTATTCTACTGCCCCACCTGCCTGCGAGTCCATAGAACCCCCTGAGGGAAGACGGGACAAATCTTCATCCGCGCCGAGGAACACCTCTACTGCATCGGCCCCCGGCGGTGAGAAGGCGTGTGCCACTGCTTGCTTGCAAGCAGTGCTGGGCGATCGCAAGAACGGCTCGACCATACCAACTCTATTCCTTGTTCAAAATCTGACATCAGAACTCCCCAACACGTTACCCAGCATTCACTTGCGCAGACTTTTGGGCAGCGGCCGTGGGAATGCTGTCGGGCGCGCGGCGGCCATCTGTCTCTTGGACGCTTACCTGGCCTGGGGGATTGTCGGTGTGTTATTGCGCACTTCTTTTTTGCCTCGATAACAGATTGGCAGGTAACTGCCAGAAGCTACCTAAGGTGTTGTGCCCCCGCAACTTGAGCGGTAAAATCGCCCAGGTGGGGTGGAACGTTATTATGCACCGGCGCGTCTCGTTAACAACTTACGGGGTGCGCGATAAACATTAGTCATGTCACTGACCAGAGGATTCAAACATCCCCATGGACGAACTCGAACAACAGGTTGCCGACAAGGCGGAACGCGCCGTTGATCAACTGAGGGAACGTTCCAGCGACTCGCTCGACTACTCTGAATCGAGTCTGTCCGTCGTCGAAGACATGCTGGCCGAGGCATCCCACTACATCGACGATATGCCCGACGACCAAATAGACGCGTTGGTCCATATGCTCAGTTCATACATCCTCGAAGTTGGGCGACGTGAATTCGGTGGCAAATACTACTGGCATGATGATCGCGACCAGCCGGCTCTCGTCGTTGGTGAACCTGATTACAGGATCGCAATCTGTACCTTTGACAAAGTGCGTGGTCGCCTGTCTCGCGATGAAGCCGACAACATTCCGTTCTTTTACCAAGGATTTGCAGCACGCGCTCGCAGTGCGGAACCGGGGGCTGACGTACTGTATGTGTGAGATTTTCGCTGAGCCAATGGCCCAATGTGACAGAACCATGGCATGCACGGGAGCGGCGGATTCCGGGCATTCTGAAGTGGAAGGATCATTGGCCGCCGCCCCGTGATCCCAAACGTTGCACGAAAGGAAATCTGCAATGAAACGAAGAACGTTCCTTGGCGCTGCTGCCCTGGCCGTTACCACCGGTGCGCTGGCCGACGAGAAGAAGAGTGTCGGGCGGGCCGTCGTAACGCCTGCTTCCGATACCATCGAGGAGAAGCCCCGCAATGTTCCCGTCGTGCAGCAGTGCGACGTGTGCGTGCTGGGTGGAAGTTGCACCGGTGTGTTCGCCGCCGTGCGCGCGGCCCAGATGGGTGCCAAGGTGGCATTGGTCGAAAAACAGAATGCTTTCGGCGGCGTGGCCACTGCGGGGCTGGTCAACATCTGGCACAAGCTGATTAGCAACAAAGGGAAGGAACAGATCATCGGGGGCCTGACCCAGCGGACGATCGAGAACCTCCAGCGAATCGGCGCCGTGGCAAAACGCGGGCACGGCTACGGGCTGAACACGGAAGAACTGAAGATCGAACTGGACAAACTCGTGCTGGAGCACGCGATCACACCCTACCTCCACACATTTTACGCGAGCCCGCGGATGGAGGGCGATCGGGCGACGGCCGTATTCATCGAGAACAAGAGTGGGCGCCAGGCGATTCGGGCAAAGGTGTTCGTCGACGCCACCGGCGACGGGGATCTGGCCAAGGACGCGGGCCTGCCCTTCGAAATACGCAACGGACTTCAGCCGCCGACAACCTGCGCGAAGATCTCCGGTCTGCCAAGATCGGCCGACGGCATGCTCAAGCTGATTGCCCAACACCGCGACGAATTCGGCTTGGCGCCGGACCACGGCTGGGGCGCGTCGGTTCCCGGGTCTTCGGGAGTGGAAATGTGTGCGTACCGGCACGTGTTTGACACGACTGCATCAGATGCAAACCAGTTGACCGCGGCGGAGATCGACGGGCGACGCCAGATCCGCGCGTACATGGATATTGCGAGAAAATACGGAGGCGATGACAACACACCTTGCCTGCTCGATCTGGCTTCCACCATTGGAATCCGCGAGACACGAGCTTTCACGGCCAACTACAAACTGACCGAGGACGACGTGCTCCAGTGCAGGCGGTTCCCGGACGCGATTGCCAACGGAACCTATCACATTGATGTGCATGATCCCACGACCGGAAGGTTCAAGTTCAAGGAACCCCGCGGCGATTTCTATCAGATTCCCCTGTCGACCATGGTGAGCGACAAGACGCCCAACATCGTCTTGGCCGGCCGCATGATCTCGACCGACCGAAGCGCATTCGGCGGAATCCGCGTCATGGTGAATCTCAATCAGACCGGCGAAGCCGCGGGCGTCGCGGCTGCGCTGGCGGCATCCCGCGCGGAAGCAGTCTCCGAAGTTGCCGCGGAGAGCGTACGCGAACACCTTGCCAAGCTTGGAGCCGTGGTTGTCTGAACTGTAGTCACGGGATCGTCCAACCACCACATGCACGGGATCGTGGCGTACGCGACGAACCGGGCGAGCCTTGGGAGTCTTGGGGGCAGATCTTGAACAATGAATAGGCGGTAGTTTCTTCACCGATCCTTACTCGCCTTCGCGAAGCTCGTCAATCAGCTTCTCTAGTTCGGCAAGGACGTACGTATAGAATTGCTTGCTGCCTGGGGCCAAAGCAAGGTGCAACCGGGCAAACTCCAACTCTTCGCGATCGATTGCCGAGCCAGCGGATTGGCGCGACATCTCGGCCATCTCGGCCATCACGTCGGATTCGTGCTGGATTACTTCCCGCAACCTCCCCTGGAGGTATGCTTTCTGTTTGAGAATGATTTCCATGTCAATTCTCGACATCCTTTCAAGATAAGAACGTCGCAGATCAGAAATCCCGATCGTTTTGGCATCTTCGGGCAACTGAAGAGGAACGGGCATTAGATTGTCGTTGATTTTGAAAACTTCGCCATTATCTATTTGGAACGTCCCATCACGGAAAGTAGCTATCTTCTTTATCCAGAAGTGGCTCTCATTGCCCGGACAGCCCAACACCTGCTCACTATCGATTGTCCCCGCTGCGGCGGAGAGCGTACCGGCCTGTCGATCAAACGCGTATATCCAACTCGATGACTCATCTTCCGTCTTGAAGCAGGTAGGAAGCTGTGCCGGATCGAGCTCGGGCTGTTCCGCTTCAAACATGTCCAGGCAGCAGTTCGCCAAGAATACTCTAAGTTGAATCTCATTGATCGTGTTCGCATCAAGAAACGGCTGCAACCCTTTTTTCAACATGGGGGCAGCCAACCCGTCCGTTTCAAGGATCCCCTGCAACACGATCTTCTGATTGGGGGCAGACAACCGGCCCGTTTCAAGGAGCTTCTGCAATACTTCCTCGTGATCGGGATTGAACAACTTCGGATCTATGGTCCACACCTTGGTCCCTTTCGAGAACAGTGTTTCCTTGCCCCCGTCCAGCAAGGGCGCGACAAAGCAGGGCGCGAGGGAATTCCATGGAACGGCAGAGAAACCGTCGTCAATCCAGGGTGCGTAAGGCCCACATCCCTTGTTTATCGCCAGTGAGGCCGCATCGATGTCTTTCCAGGAGATCGCACGATCCTTCTTGATCTCCAGGTATG
>JABMRP010000151.1 GCA_013202535.1 Planctomycetota bacterium | reverse complement strand
TTCATCGTGAAAGTCGGTCCGCCGGGGCGAGAACTCGACGCCCGGCTCGTAGACCAGCGGCTGGGCCACCTTGCGGGCCTCGCGCTGGAAGATCTTCGGCAGGGTTTTGGGATCCTTGACCGGGTAGTACGTGCCGCCGGTCGCGTTGGCCAGGTTGTAGAGCGTGGTTCGGTCGATCGAACCGTGAGCGCCCACGGCCACGGTCGAGACCGTTACGTTCAAATTCTTCAGCGCCTGGGTCGCCGCCTGGCTGGGAGGCGCGGGGTCGCCGTCGCTGATCACGATCATATGCTTGACCGAGGCGTCCGGTACGGTGCGGAATCCCTGCTCGGCCATGCGCATCGCCGGGTCGAACTCGGGCATGTCGCCGGGGGTCATGCGGTCGATCCGCCCCAGCATCTGGTTCCGATCCTTGCTCACGGTACGCAAGCCCGGGTCCCAGAGCCACTGCTCCGTGCCGTTCCAATGCACCACGCCACAATAGTCGCGCGGTCCCAGGGCCTTGAGCGCTTCGCGGGCGATGACCTTCTGCCAGTAGTTGCCGCGATCGATCTCGCTGGCGTGCATCAGCATGACCAGCGCGCCGACGGGAACGATTCGGGTGTTCTGGATCTGGAAATCGACGGGCATCGCCTTTTCCAGCTCGGTATTGGCCCATCCGCCGGCCCCGAAGCTATTCGGCCCGCCCAGCATAATCAGCCCGCCGCCCATCTGCTGGGTATATCGCACGAGGATGTCGATTTGCCGATCGGTAAAATCCTCGCGTGGCACGTTGGCCAGCACCACGGCATCATAGGGCATCAAGTCCGGCAAGCGAGTGAACGGTTCGACCGGTTCGCTGGAGCGGCAGGTCACTTCGAGTTCTTCGAGCATCCCGGCGAAGCCCTTGTAGAACGCCGCCGAAGTTTCTTCCCCGTCGTGGATCAGGAGCACTTGTCCGGAGCCGCGGATATAGGTCACGGCCTGCGCTTGGTTGTTTTGCGGGGTGGCGTCGTCTTCGGTCCGGAGGGGAGAAAATTCGGCCGTGTATTCGTGTAACCCGGCGCCCGTGATCTGCAATCGGTGAGGCGCAAACACGCTTTTGCCCGGCGGCAGGTCCACCTCCTCCTCACTGATCAGAATCTCCCCGTCGCCGGTCCTCTGGGTAATCTTCAGCGTTCCGCGCACGTTGCCCGGGTCGTCGGCGGTGGCCACGGCCGTGTTGCTGACCACCACGCGCAAGTCGAACGGTTCGTTCTTACGAACGTCGGTCGGCAGGGCCACGCGCTCGACGGTCACCTCGGCGCGGCTCTGGTGGCGAATGGCCACGACGTCGATCCCGATCCCCGCCGCGGCGATCCCCAGTCCCTGGTCCACGGCGTCGCCGAGGTTTTCGTTTCCGTCGCTGACGATGACGATTCGCTTGGCGGCGTCCTCGGGAAAGGAAGCCTGGGCCAGCCGCATGGCCCGGGCCAGGTCCGTGTGCCCCCGATCCATTTCGCTCTCGATCTGGCGTGGCATTTGCACGTCGTCGTCGTAGGGAGGCACCTCGAATGCCGCGTCGCGCCCGAAAACGATCACTCCCACCCGGTCTTTGTCCCGGCGATGGCGGAGGATCGCCCGATTGACGTATCGGATCATCGATTCGCGATGTTCCGGCGGGATGCTCAGCGACTGGTCGAGCAGGTAGATCACCGTAACGCGGTCGCTACGACGCACGATCTGGATATCGGCCACGGCCGCCACGAACAGCACCCAGACGACGGTACGCAACACGACGGCCGCCATGGCCCGGCTGCGTCCCAGTGCGGAGCATGTAAGATACCCCCACCACCAGAGCACCGGCAGCAATGCCAGGAGCGCCAGGTAGCCGGGCGAGTCGAACGCGATGTGGTAGTCGGACATGGGTGTATCGAAGCCGTTACATTTTCACCCGCTGTACGCGGTGGTTGTTCGTATCGAGTACGTGGATTCTTCCCCGGGTGTCGCGGACCAGCGCCCAGGGGTTGTGCATCTGGCCTTCACCTCGGCCGTGGGTTCCCCAGATCCCCAGCGGCACGCCCTGCCGGGTAAACTTCTGCACGCGGTGGTTGCCATATTCGCAAATATACAACGTGTCGTCCTCGCCGAAGACCAGATCGTACGGATAATACAGTTGGCCCCCTTGGCTTCCCTCGGTTCCCCAATAGTCGAGCAGTTTTCCCTCGGAATCGAAGATTTGGATACGATGGTTGCAAGCGTCGGCGACCCAAACGTGATCGTCGGAGTCGATGGCCAGGTTCTGTGGGCGGATGAATTGCCCCGGCTCCGAACCGTGGCCTCCCCATTGGAGGAGGAAATCGCCCTGCGGTGAGAATTTCTGGATCCGATCGTATTCGCCGTATTCGGCAACGTAGTAGTTGCCTTGCGAATCTTGCACGGCGTCGGTCACCAGGCCGAACTGGCCGGGCAACTCGCCGGGTGTACCGCCGATGGTTCGAATGAGTTCTCCATCCGGCGAATACACCAATAGTTGATAGTAGTGCGTGTCGGCCACCAGGACATGGCCGTCGATTCCGATCGAGAGGCCGGTCGGTTTGCCGTTCTCGTGATCCGGCGTCTGCCAGCCGTGGAGGAAGCGGCCGTCGGTGTCGAAGACCTGGATTCGCGCGGTCATGTCGACGATGTAGATCCGATCCTCGGCGTCGATGGCCATGGCGCGGGGCTTCTGCAAACGTCCTTCGGAGATCCCCCGCCGTCCCCAGAGGGTGTCGAATCGTCCAATCGAATCCGACGGTCCCCCACATCCGCCCCCACATCCGACGGCCGCAACCGCGACCGCCAGGAGGAGGTAAGTCCGGTGAGCCAGAACGAACATTTTCATTGCGAGGTCTCGGGGAATCGAATTTCGTTGAGCGTACCCGTTTCTTGCGTGTCTTACCAGCAGTCGCACGTCCGGGGCATCGGGTGGCCGGGGGGGCAATCATGAGGGGGCTTGACGATCGGGCGTAAAACGTGATATAGTAAGCTATTAGGTCTATCGGGGGCGTCGCCGGAGAAGTCGCCCCCGAGATAGGCAATCCCTGGCAAGAGAAAGCACGGCCTGCTTATGGTGCCGCTGGTCATCGACGTTCAAGCCGCCGAGGATTCACGCGACGTCGTCCATCGGGCAGTTCAAGGA
>JABMRP010000150.1 GCA_013202535.1 Planctomycetota bacterium | reverse complement strand
GGCGGGCCAGGTCAAGGGCCACGCAACGTTGCGCCGGCTTGTCGGTTTCCCGCAGCCCATGATCGAGCAATTTGCCGGCCAACACGGCCTTCTGGGCAGGCGTTTTGGCCGTGGTGAATTGCCGCGAGAAGAGCTTGCCAAGGGCTGCTTCGGCTTCGACCCGCGCGGCCCTGTTCGGGAGCGGCTGCTTTTGGACGAGCGGAGCCACGGCGTCCGTTTCCTGGGCAAATGGGTTGCCGCCGGTGCCGACCGCCAGTAGCATCGCCACGGTAACCAGCAGCCCCCCGGTCAGGAGCCGCTTCAGCGTGTTCAATATGCGATGACCGCTCGTATTGCGCCGGTCGAACATGATCCCCTCCCAAGTGAAAAGGTGACTGAGCCTCCGCGTTCAGTGTAGGGCGCCACGGGAGGTGAATCAACCGTGGAGAAGAGCAGGGCAGGGGGGCTACTCGGGGAAATCTTCCTCAGGTTCCCGAACATGGATGTACGGATCGGCGTAATAGATTTCCAGAATCATCGCCGACATGGCGGTCACGTAAAGCCGTCCGCCGCGATCGGCCCCGTGGTCGCCCTTCTGAAACCAGCTTCCCGCCTCGTGGCCGTCCTTCACTTGCGACTCGACCAACTGGTCGCGCAGCACGTTGTTCCACTTATTCCAAATCGCGTCTTCTCCCTCTTTGCGGAGAAAGTACACGGCGTTCGTGGCAAAGTAGTTGTAGTACATGTTGGTCTTGGAAGGACCTTGCTCGCCGAGCCACTCGACGCCACGCACGAGTCGCGGGTCGTCGCGTTTCCAGCCCAAGTACATGCGGCAAAGCAGGCCGATGGCCGTGGTTGCCTGACCGCTACCCGGCTGTGTGTAGCCGTAGTTGGCGCCGCCGTCGGCCTGGACGGAGTCGAGGAATTTGGGGATTTTCTTCACGCCTTCCGGCGCAATGCGAAGGTAGGCCATGTGGCCCGTTTTCAAGGCCAGGATTTGCCAACCGGTGACCGACGTATCGCCGGCTTGACGCGGGCTGTATCGCCATCCGCCGCCGACCGGGTCTTGCGCGTAGGCGATGTAGTTCAGCGCCATCTGGGCCGCTTCCTGCAGCCCCTTGTCGCGGGTCATGGCGTAGGCTTCGCACAAGGCGATCGACGCCAGCCCGTGCGAATACATCGACCCGCCCTTCTCGTGCAGGCTACCGCCATGCTCGGTTTGTTTCATCCGGGCAATGAGAAACTTCAGCCCCTTCTTCACGGTATCCTTGTACTGGCCTTCCTTATGGGTTAGGCCAGCGTCGAGGAAGGGCAGCAAGGCCAGCGCCGTGGCAGCTATCCGAGCCTCGCCAGTAAGGCTGCCCGGGTTGCGGCATTTGCCGCCGCACTGGGGGTGCTGTTGATGGTTGAAACTCCATCCGCCGTCGGGCATCTGATGCGCGGCCAGCCATTTCAACGCCCCAGCGACCGCGGCCTCGCTTTCGGTCGTTCCGCCATGATGAAGGGCCGAGGCAACTCTTCTGCCGGGGAGGATGTCCTGGGCAAGCGCCGATGTGCCTCCCAGTAAAGCCGCCCAAGTCAGAACAACCGCAGGCCAGGCGGACCGACGCGAGAAACGGCCCCACGAAACGTCGCGTGTCGCCAGTGAATCAGACATGACGGTCCTCCCGAGTGCGAGTGCCACTGAATCCACGGTTCAGTGTACCCCGTCTCGGGAGACGGTCAATCACTAGGCGCGGGCAATCACCGCACTCGGCAGCGGAAGCGGATGATGCCGCCCTGGCCGGGCTCGACCGGGTTGAGGACCTCCCAGCGAAGCACCAGCGACTGGCCGTCGTTGGGCTCGGTGAGGAAGTCGGCCGGAAGGCTCGATTGGGCCGTCCCGCGAACGTAGTCCAGCCGCGTGGTCAGGTTGTCGATGATCGTGACGTTGCCGATCGGTTGGTTGCCGATGTTGTCGTAACGGATCGTGAAGTCGACCATGTCGCCCGGCGAGGCCGTTTGCGACGAAGCCACCTTGATGACCCGAAGCTTCGGGTTGCCCGGCGGCGAGTTGACCGTATAGACGGTTCCCGTCGCCTCGCTTTTCGATGCGATCCCGGCCGATTGGCGATCGAGCACGACCTGGACTTCCTGTACCTTGGACCAAACGATGGCCGCTTGGGCGCTGGTGGCCAGTCGGGCCATTTCCTCCTGCTGGAACATGCCGGTACGAATGATCGAGAGATTCTCGAACGGCAGGAATGCATCCTGGAACGCTCGCACCGTGACCGCGCTGGAGAGGGCCCCGTCGCCGCGATCGGCTTGGAAGACGTTGGCCCGGCGGATCATGACGTCTCGCTGCAACTGAAGATCCTGAGCGGCCGTGCCGGCGATCTGAACTTCTTCCTGGCGACCGATGGCCAAGGGAAGATCCACGGTCGAGAACCCGTCGGTCTGCTCATTTTGCACCAGACTGGTTACGTGGCGCACCGCCCCGAAACGCGGGCTGTAAATATGCACGCGATTGGACGCCTCGACCACACGCCGCCCGTCGAGTGTATCGAAATGCGCGATGGTGTCCTCGGTTTCCAGGCCGTGAACCATCCACTGGCCGTCGATATGCACGGGAGAACCGCTGTCGCCGCCGTCGTAGAGGTATTCGTCTTGGGGCCAGGGCTGCCGCATTCCCGGCGGTGTCCAGGGCCCGGTCACTTCGTAGGGCAGGGGAGTGACTTCCACCAAGGGACCCGCGAACTCCGGTCCCGGCGCCCCGGGCATGCCCGTGTACGCCTCCATGGGAAGACCCTGACCCGGAAGACCCTGACCCGGAAGACCCTGAGCAGAAACGCCCTGACCTGGAGGATAGGGCGGGATCATTGAGGTGGCCTGATGCCGGCAGGAACAAAGAATCAGGGTGCCGATCGCCACCACCGCCATCCGCCAAAAGCGGGGCCAAGGCTGCCGCGTCATGCCATGCGACCGACGATCTTCCATAAACAACCCCTACTCCCTGCTCTCTAATCCCTAGTCTCTAGTCCCTACCTCACGTTGCCCGATCCGGTCTCGGTGGCGGCGGCGGCAACACGCGCACCGGCGGGTGCGGCAGGATCTCGACCTCGGCCGGATACTGTTGCAGCGGTGGGCAAAAGTTGAGGAATCCCGGGTCCACCTGACCGGCGGCGTTGGGGATTCGGCCGCCCAGCCGCAAAATGGCCACGGGTCGTCCCATCGAGTCGGCGGTGGTCAGCGGATCCTTACCGGGCCCCGCGTCGAACCAGTTCTGCACGCCGCCCGGCTCGTGAGTCGGCAATGCCATCCGGGGATCCTCCAAGTAGATCACGCGCGTGACGAACTTGCCCGAGATCGCCAACTCGAGGTCTTCTTGGGTCAACTCAATGGGGATGGGAAAGCGGCGTTCCATTCCCCGTGGTGCGTAAAGACGGTCGATGACCTCGATCGTGGGATACACCTCGAATCCCTCGTGCAAAGGGACGTTCATCACGGCGATGCGATAGACCGCGCCGATGAGCATCCCCGCCTTCACCTTCGTCGCGTGTGGCCTGTCAAAACGGCCTTCAACCGCCAGCGAGATCGAGACTCCCCTGGGCGCCTTGATCTCGACTGGCTGGAAGAAGCCCGGCAATGGTCCGCCCCGCAGGAGCTGCTGGCCGCCAATCGCTCCCGGCGGCATGGCGCCTTCGTGCAAAAAATGCACCCCCGGCTGCTGGGCGGGCAAGTTGCTCGCCGCGGCCAGGCAAAGAAACGCCAGTGTCGCCATTTTGCCGACAACTCGTCCCCGGCGGCCGTGACGGCTTAGCGCGGGGTAGCGGAGGCTATTGACCATTGGTACGGATTACACAAGTGGCGAGGTGCTGGGGGGAAAGGAAATCGTCCGCATGTGAACCGCTACTGGATCACTTCCCGTCGATCCCCAACGGTTGATTGAAAACGCCAGGGCCGGAGCCGGCGCGTTCCACGATTCTCGCGTGGTGGGCGGGTTGCGGATAGCTGTAGCCCGGTCGCTGTCTCACGTCGATTCGCACCCGCGGCGTCGGGTCGGGCATGTTCATTCGGGTGTGATTCCTGACAACGTGTTTCTGCAACCCCGCGGGAATCCCCAGCGGCACGTGCGGCGGACCAGGCAATCCGATCGGCGTTCCCGATATGGGCACGCCGTATTGGGGCGCCGTGACTCCGGCCACGTAACCCGGCGGCACCGGGCCGCCTCCACCGTAGGCCATCCCCATCGGACCACCGGGGCCGGCCATGCCATAGCCGGCGGGTACGACGCTTTGCATTCCGTTGCCCATCCCATCGGGAATCTGGAAATCCTTGTTGCCCACCCGGACAATCGCCATGATGGCCCCGCGACGATCCGCCTCGATGATCGGATCCTGTCCCGGATCCAGCCGCGTGCTGACCAAGGTCTCGACACCCGCCTGGGCCATTTCCTGGAACTCCGGATCGGGCAGGTAGATCACCTTGGTGACGAAGTTACCGCTGAGCACCTGATCGAAGTCCTCTTCGGTAAACTGGATGGGTATGGCATTGTGGGCAAGGTAGGCGTCGGTTCGCGGCATCGAGGGTCCGATCTCCAACGTCGGATACAGTTCCACGCCGGGCCGACCCGGGATGTTGGTCAGCTTCAGCCGGTAAATAGCACCTTGTGGGAAATTCGACCGACCGGGGCAGATCATCGGGGCGGAATCGAATTGCCCCGGCATGCTCACGTCCCAAGCCACGCTCATTCCCTGCGGCCCGACAAACGCCAGTTGCGACGACTGGCCCGGGCGGGGAACCGCCGGTTGATACATCATCACCCCCGGCCCGGGACCGCCCACTCCCGGCCCCGGCGATTGAAGCGTGGATGCCGGTGGGAGATTGTTCTGGCCCGGAAACCGGCAACCCGTGCCGGCTATCAAGACTGCGATTAACAACGGCATTGCATACTTCATCGTGTTTCCCCTAGCTGGCGCTCGACGAGTCGGTCGGCACAAGTGCCTGGTGGAAGAGTAATGTTAGTCGCCTGCGTGACCTCACGTCGGTCCGCCGGTTTCGATTGACGTAGACCCGGTTTGGGGGCCGCCATACAATGCAAATTCGTCTGCCTGACATCGGGCTCAAAACCACGCCGCCAGGCAAGTTGGCCCGTCTCGGGCGATGCTTCATCGCGCAAGACGTCCCTCTGACGTCTATTCGTCGGTATGTCACAACATGATTCTTTGGCAAATCCGTCAGGACCCCCAAAATGAACCTCAGGTTGCCTATCCAGACCATGCTCTGCGCGACGGTGATTCTCGTCGGTGTGGGGGTCGGAAACGCGCAAGATAGCCCTAGTGGCGTGGTGCAGGACCCTTCTGTGCAACTAGTTCAGGATCGTCGGTCTGATAGACAGCCAGTCAATACTCCCCCCGATAGGTTATTGGCCGATGCCATTGCTGAGCTGGAGAGCCATGGATCGATCTCCGCCAAGATCCGCCACCAAGTCGATATGTTCGGCCGACAGTTGGCCGGTTCGGGCAGTTATCTGGAACTCGCGCCGGGGAGGGAAAGTCGGCTGCGGATGGAATTACAGATTCAGCTTGGCCACGAGCCGACGACTCTGCTGCGAGTGCGCGACGGCAAATACCTGTGGACCTATCGCAAGCTGATCGGAGTTGGTACCCTCACTCGCATCGATTTGCAGCGAGTGCAGCGGGCGCTGGAGGAATCGGGGGAAATGGGGAATGTGGATGGCGTGAGCAACTGGCCAACGATGGGAGGACTGTCCAAGCTCCTTCGATCGCTTCAGGAGTCTTTTGAGTTCACCGATACCTCGGCACGCCAGTTGGGGCCCTTGGATGTCTGGGAACTCCACGGTCAGTGGAAGCCGGAAAAACTGGCTCGATTCCTGCCCGACCAAAAAGAGGCGATTGAAGCAGGAGAAAAGGCTGATACGACACGTTTGCCGCCGCACGTGCCCGACCAGGTCGTCTTGCACCTGGGCCGAGGCGATCGGTTCCCTTACCGAATCGAATACCGACGCACCGATCCTTCTGCCCAAGAGAATCCGGCAGGTGCGGTGCGAACGTTGGTCAGCATGGAACTGTACGAAGTGAAGATCGACGCCCCCATCGATCCGGGCCAATTTGCCTACACGCCCGGCAATCTGGGGTTCTCCGACGACACCGACCGTTTCCTGGAATCGCTCGGGCTGGAGCCGTGAGAGCGAGCAGGGCAGGGGGGGGTCAGCTCAGATGCAGCGTCAGGTTGACGGTCATCAACTTGACTTTCCCGCGACGCATTCGTATCAGGTTCAGCCCGCAGTTGCTCTGGGGAATCGAACGGTACTTTCTCAGCGGCACGTCGAGTAAGTGGGCCAGAAAGGCCCGATTGACGACGTTGTGGGCGACCACCGCAATCAGTCGGCCCGCATGGTCCGACATCAGTCGGTTGATCGCCGGGACGACCCGCTCCTGGACCACGGTCACGTTTTCTCCCCCAAGATAGGGGTTTTGCGTCGGATCTTCCATGAATCCGCGGTAGGCGTCCGGATCGGTCCTCTCGATTTCGTCCCACGCGCGGCCTTCCCATTGGCCCACGTCGACTTCAATGAGTTCGTCGACGGTCACGACCTCCAGCCCGTGCCGCCGGGCCACCGGTTCGGCCGTCTCTCGTGCCCGGCGCAACGGGCTGGCGATAACGCGGTCCAGGGGCCAGTCGGCCAGGAGATTGTCGAGCCGATCGGCCTGGTGCCGGCCTTCCTCCGACAGCCCGGGATCGGTCCGCCGACCTTGCAGACGCGGTGGCACGGCCCGATTGTTGTCGGTCGCCCCATGACGAACCAGGGCCATGAAACAGGTATCCGGGGCAGGGGAGGGCAGGGGGAGCATGGGCAAACTT
>JABMRP010000149.1 GCA_013202535.1 Planctomycetota bacterium | reverse complement strand
GCCGGTTGCGGCGACGGCCGGCCCGGCACGGTGCCGGTCAGCGGAACGGTTACGTACCAAGGGAAGCCGGTGGCGGAAGCCCAGGTCGTTTTCATGGCCGAAGGCGCTCGACCGGCCTCCGCGGTAACCGACGCCGACGGACACTTCACGCTGAGCACGTTCGCCCCGGACGACGGCGCGGTGGCGGGTGAGCATCGAGTCACGGTTTCCCGGTGGGAGAAAGCGAACCCGGCCGATACGTCGCTCTATCCGGAGATGAAGTCGGTGCTGCCGGTCAAGTATTCCAATCCGGCCGAAACACCGCTGAGCAGAACCGTCGAGCCCGGCCCGGGCCACGATTTTGTGTTGGAAATAACGGACTGACCATTCCCCGACAAAACGGAAGAGATCATGAAACCCATCGCGACCATCGTAAGCCACTTCCTGCTGCTGGCCGGGCTGTTTGGAGCCAGCGCGTGTTTCCGGCCCGCCGAATTGCTCGGCGATGAAACGGATCGGGCATATTATGCCTCGGGGATCGCGTCGGCGAAGTGGAACGGCCCGGTTGGCGGAGCCAGTGAGGCGGTCAGCGGCAGCGGGCTGACCGAGAACCGGCATGGCGCGTCGATTGCCGGCAACTGGATGCAACCGGGCTCTGGTGGCGGCGATGCGGCGTGGTTTGTCGTCGACCTTCAGGGACGTTGCGACCCGGCGAAGCTCGTCCTCTGGAACTACTTCGAGTTCGGCGGCAACCCCGAGCAGAACAAGACCTTGCCCAATCGCGGTATTGCCAGCGCCGATATCTACATCGCCACGGCCGGAAGCGGTGCGAAGATTCCCGCGGGCAGCGGCGGCCCGTTCGATTTCGCGGCCGCCGGTTGGAAACGGATTCACGCCGGGCACGCATTCCACATAGCGCCCGTTGCTCGCGATGCGGCCGACACGGCCGGGCCGACCGACACGATCGACCTAACCGGCCACGCGGGCGTGACCCACGTGGCGCTGGCCGGCATGAAGCACTTCGCCCCCGACGCCTTCGGCCAGTACACCGGGTTCAGCGAAGTCCGCATCGTTCCGGTTGCGGGCACCTACGTCGAAGATCCCAACAGCCCCCGGGCCAGACTCCGCGCGACCGTCAAGCGCGAGGCCAACTTCGACAAGCTCGTGTTCCTCCGCCGGTATACCTACCAATCGTCGCACATCTACACCGATCATTACGACGGCAGCACCCTGGCCGGCGGCAACCTGTGTATCCTCTCGCCGGTGGCGCCCGACGGAAAGGTGACCGAGCTAGTCCCAACGCTGAGCGACGGCATCATCGGCAACTACGATTTGTCGTACGACGCGCGCCGGGTCGTCTTCTCCTACAAGCCGGCCCCCGATCTCGGGTATCGCATCTTCGAGGTCGGTATCGACGACCGGGGGCTGCGGCAGTTGACCCACGACGGGCCGGACGAACCGCTCATGCACGCCCGGTACGGCCACGGATACGACGATCTCGATCCGTGTTATCTGCCGAACGGCCGGATTGTTTTCACCAGCACCCGCGCCAAGCGAGCCGTGCTTTGCACACCCAACTTCACCAGCACGTCGCTGCACGTCATGGACGCCGACGGATCGAACATCCACGCCATCTCGGGTAACACGATCAACGAGTTCACGCCGACGATGATGCACGACGGGCGGGTGCTCTACACGCGCTGGGAATACGTCGACAAAGGGGCCGGCGACGTGCAGAGCCTCTGGGCCGTGCGTCCCGACGGGTCGGGAGGAGCCCATGTGTACAAAAACAACCTCTCGCTGCCGTCGGCCATGATGGACGCTCGCCAGATTCCCGGCAGCAACAAGATCGTGGCCATCGGCGCGCCGCACATGCCGCTGGCCGTCGGATCGGTATTGGTGGTCGATATCCGCGTCTCCCAGCAACACGCCTCGGCGATGACCAGCCTGACCCCGGCGATCGGCTGGCCTTCCCATTACGGCTGGCCGAATCCCGGCGCGGGTTTTTATGCCAACCCCTACCCGCTGAGCGAGGACCTCTTTCTCGTATCGTTCTGCCCTGGGCCGACGCACAATAACCCGAGTGGCTACGCGATTCACTACTTCGACGGTTCCGGCACCCGGCAGTTGCTATATAGAGACGACAAGTATTCATGCTTCCGCCCCATGCCGCTTCGGCCGCGACCCGTTCCTCCCATGATTCCCACGGCCGACCAACTTGCCTCGGCGCCGAGCGGAGATCCTTCGGAAGTCGAGGCCGAGGAAAGCGCCACGCTCTTCCTCGAAGACGTCTACGCGGGCATGACCGGCATCGAACGGGGACGAGTGAAGTACCTGCGGGTGATGGAAGACGTACCCAAGCCGTGGGCCCCTTCGTGGGTCTCGCCCGGGTGTGGCGACAGCATCGGAATGCAACATCCGGCGGTGAGTCTCGACGGGCATTTCGCCGTGAAGCGAATTCACGGGATCGTGCCGGTGCATGAGGACGGATCGGCTCTGTTCGTCGTTCCCGCGGGCAAGAATCTGTACTTTCAGGCACTAGACGAAGACTACATGGAATTGCAGCGAATGCGGACGTTCGTGAACCTGATGCCGGGCGAAACGCGTTCCTGCGTGGGCTGCCACGAATCGCGACAAACGGCCGCCCTCCCACGCAGTGCCTTGCCTTCGGCCTTGCGCAACGATCCGCTCGCGCTGGCTCCCCAACCGGGCGACACCGCCGGCCCGCGTACCGTTCATTATCCAATCGACGTGCAACCGGTGCTCGACCGACACTGCGTTTCCTGCCACGGTCCGGCGGAACCGGCCGCGGGGCTCGATCTGTCGGGCGAGTTGACGACCCTGTTCAACCGCTCGTACGAGAATCTGATCCGACGCAATCTGGTCAACAAGGTCGACGTGAGTCCCCGCGATAACTACATCCCCGCGGTCCGCCCGTTGACGTTCGGTTCGCACCGCAGCAAGCTGATCGAGCAGATCCGGCGCGCGGGCAGTCCGTGCAACACCGGCATGCCGCGAGAGGAGTTCGCTCGCGTGGTCACCTGGATCGACGCCAACGCCCCGTACTACGGCATCTACCAGGGGAAGCGTAACTTGAAGTGGCAAAACGCCACGGATTTCCGGCCAGATCCCTTGGCTGCCACCCAATCGCGTCCCCCCCTGCGCCTCGCACCACCGTCGGGCTTGCCCCCGCGGGGTGATGATTGACCGCTACTTTTCCAAGCCACCCGAGACGACGCGCCGCCCAATTCTCCTCGGGTCCGCCTCGCCGACACCACGAAAACGGCCCCGGATCGAGAGTTTCTCTCCGGAATCGAATTGCCCCCGGTGACTTGCGGCGGTGGCCCCTTCCACGGTATAACATGCAAGGCCTTTGGGCCCCGTGTTCTGGTGTGTCGAATTGACGACACTGCGTGGATCACTGGGCGGATTGCAAGTTCGTGGAATCAGGAAATGAGCAGCCGGAGATCGTGCCGATGGATCCGGACCGTTTGGGCGCCGACGCCCAGCAAATCATGGAGGAAGTTCTCGGCTATCTGAATTTTTCGTCGGGAGCCCCCGATCCGCGGTTCTTGGAGAACATCGACCGGCTATTTGCCCGAATCGAGGCAGCCGACGCGGATCGGCCGGCCACCGAACAGCCGAGTGACTCCCCGGCGAGTACCTGGCAGCTCCTGCTGAGCCTCTTGCAGGAGGCCCTCGCGGAGTTGGCCCACCGTTCGGCGGCGTTTGCCCACGTCGAACAGGCCCAGGCCGTGTTGCGTCTGCTGGGCGAGGACGTGCTGCCCGGCTATCTTCATCACCACGAAGATCTCCTCTTTCACCAGACCGACCGGACCTTGTTCACGTCGTTCTTCGTCGGCCGGGTGTGCGAGGCCGTCTTGGCATGCGGCGGGCCGTGGGACGAGACCGGGCGGATCGTCGACGGGGCCATCGACCGGCTCAACGACTTCATCGGCTATCGCCCGGTGGCCGTGCTGCGATCGGAACAGAAACTGCAGCCGTACCGCCACGAATGGGTGCGGCCGATCCCGTTGTACATTCGCGGCGTGGGGGCGGCGACGGGAAAATACCGCGATCTGATCGCCGGCGCGCTCGATGTTCTCCAGGCCACCGACCCCGCGCTGATGCGCCAGGCCTGGTTCGACCCGAACGCACTGGAGGAGTTGGCCCTGGACCCGCGGGCGTACGATTTCGATCATCCAGTGAACCGCCGTCCGAACCATCATTTCGGAATCTGGGATCCAAACCATCTGACCGGCGACGGGCGATACGATCGGTTCGTGCTACAGCAGGTGACGCTCGACACCATGCTCGAACGGGTCGAGGCGCGGAAAAAGGGCCGTGGCAAGCTGCCTCACAAGGAAGCGCTCTTCGAGGCGGCGTCGGTCCTGGCCGGCACGATATTGATGGCCTCGGCAATCAGCGGCGACTCACCCGGCGCCCACGATTCGCAAACAACCCTGGCTTCCCTCTTGCCCCGGATAGCCGGCTATCGCGACGCTTTCTACGAACAACTCCTGGCACGGATGCGGGGCGCGCGAGCGAAGCGGCTCCGAACCGAGGCGGAAACGGTGCAACAGCCGTTCGGCGGCGCCCGGCAGGATCTCAACCAACGGTTGGCACGTCGCCGCGCAACCCAATTGCAGCACGTTCAGCTTGCGCAGCTTTTCGCCCGAATGGGTTACACCGAGGCGGCCTCGCGTCAAGCCGCCGTCGTGCCGGTCGCTTCGGCCCGAATGCAGTGCGAAATCAGTTGCCGGCTGACCGCGGCGCATCTGGCGGCCGATCGGGGACAACTCGACGGCGCGGCCGAATCGCTGCCGCGAATTGTCGACCTTCTGCACCGGGGGATTCAATGCGGCGCGATGGTCGACCCCTGGAACATCCTCGGGTTCGGCGGCCAGTTTCCCTTGTTTCCCGCCGTTGAGAACAGCGTTCCCGACCAGCGGATCGACGAACTGATGGAACTGATCGACGAGATCTTCGAGTTGCACGCCCGGCTGGAGAAGGAGGCGGCCGCGGCCGGACGGCGCGACTTGCAGGGGACGCTTTCCGACAGCCTGCTCGAGCTGGCCCAGTGGTGGGACAAATACGCCGCTCCGGAGGTGGGAGGCGTCGACGGAATCTCGGGACAGGCGGCATGGGAGGCGGCCCGGCACGTCGCCACCGCGGTGGGCGCATGGCACGAAGCGGGTACCGCCGCGGGCGACATCGCCTTCTGGCGCGGACACGTCGATCGCTTCCAATCGCCCGAGGCCTACGCCTTGGTCGTCGAAGCGCTCTTGGAACGTTCCGATCCCGTCGCCTCGATGGCCCTGCTGATGCAATGGCTCAGTCACGCCGAGGAGATTTCCCTGGCCGAGGGAACTTATTCGTTTCACGATCTGGCCGTTCGCTGGATGCGGGCGCTTTGGCAATGCGACGGACAAGACCGGGCGCTCGGACCGGCACGGGACCCCGCGGGTTCGACCATCGAGTCGCCCGAGCAGGCGGCCGACTGCTGGGCCCGGACCTGCAAATTCTTTGACTACCTGGAGGCCAACGCCCAGCAGTACTGGAACGTGCCCCGTTTGGAGGTCTTCGAGGAGGAGTCGCCGGCCGGAGACGCCTACAGCGACGCCCTGGAGGACGTCTTCGAGGCGGCCTACGAGGACGTCACCTATCGCGACAGTACCGACGATGGTTTCGAGGGCGAGACGGCCGAAGGCGGACCGGCGGTGACCGATCTGGAACTGATCTTGGAAGCGGACCGGATCGGCAAGCGGCTGGGCTTTCTGTGGACGGTCGCCCGCCTTTGGAATCTGGCCGCCACGGCATCGAGAAAGTCGCCCGTGGCGGCGGCCGACCGCGACGAAGTATTGGCCGGGTGGTTTGAGCGGGCCACGGCGAATCGCCGGCAGTTGTCCCAACTGTTGACGGCCGTGCATCGCTACCGGATTCCCGCTCCCAGCGGAACGCACGACTCGATGGTCGAGTACGACCGGCACACCGAAGTGAAAGAGTCGCTCTTGGACCATCTGATCGCCGCCTGCGTGGAAATGTCGGACGCCGCCTACCTGATCCTGGCGTCGATGTCGACCCGACGCCCCTCCAACGGCCTGGGCCAGTGGGCCGCTCCGGCGCTGCCCGTGCTTCGCGGGTTGTTTTGCGGCGACGTCGAGCAAGTTCGCGCCGCCTGGCCGAAGCTCCTCGGTTCACTGGCCGAGGAACCGTTGCTCTACGTTACCGTCGCCCGGGGAGGCCGGCCCAAGCAGATCGTCGCCGCTCGATGTCTGCAACAGTTGTTCAGCCGGCTGCTGGTAGGGTTGCCCCGGATGGGACTGCTCAGCGAGACGTTCCAATTGCTCGAAACGGCCCAGGAAATGGAACGGGCTCACCCTGTCGGGCCCGGCGCGGTGACCGAATTCGACCGCCTCTTCGAGATCGCCTACAAGGCCATCGTCCAGTGCATGGTCGTCTCCTCGGAGGTCTGGCAAATCGACGCGGCGACCGACCCCGACGCGAACGATACAGAATTGACCGATTGCCTCGAACGGGCCACCGAGCCGCTGCTGCGATGTTGGCTTGCCCACAGCCGGAATATCCGACTTTCCGTCCTCGAGTCGGTCTCCGAGGAACGCCGCTGGCGAAGACTCAGGCAATTCATCGAGCGCTACGGGCACGACATCTTCACGCAGCGTTTCATGAACGCCGGCAACCTCAGGGCGATCCTGCACCAGGGAACCCATAACTACCTGGCCGCGTTGGAGGAATTGCCTGACGGCGAAGAGGAATTCTCACTGTTGGAGGATCTCGACGCCGAGCTTCCTCGCGACGAGGCGGCCCGGCATTTGGAGGTGGCCATTGAGGCCGTGCTGGAAAACTATCCCGCCTATCTCGACTACAACAGCACCACCACGCAGTCGGACCGCGGGGAAATGCTCTACACGCTCTTGGACTTCCTTCGCTTGCGCGCGGGGTACGATCGGGTGGCCTGGAATCTTCGGCCCGTGGTGCTTGCCCATGAGGTGTTGGTTCGTTCGGGTCGCGAGAAGGCCGCCGGGTTGTGGAAGCAGGCCGTGGCCAAACGCACCGGCGACGTGGCCAAGCGCTACCTTGATCGCTTCGCCCGGCTTCGCGAGAAGTACGGCATGCGCCTGCCGAGCATCGGCGACCGGCTCGGCGAACGCTTCATCCGCCCCCTGGCCGTCGATCGGCTTCGCGCGCTGGTGGGGCCCGCGTTCGACGAGTTGCGAGAAGACCGCCCGACGGAATCTTTCAAGCTCCTCGAAGAGCGGATCGAAGACTTCACCCGGCAGCCCAGCGGCGTCGGGTACGACGTGCCCGCGTGGCTCGAATCGCTCGGCGACGAGATCGACGACGTGACTTCCCCGCACTTGCCCGACGACCTGCCGGGCGACCCCCGGTCGGCGCTTGCGCAGACGCGGCTCTCGCTGGACGAGATCCGACGGCAGATCGACCAGTGGGAGTAGGTGTCACGCCTCGTAAACAATCGTCGGCTTGTAGACCAACGCGCCGACTTCACTGGTAAACGCGATCAGTCCCTCCAAGAAAATGACGGCCAGGCAAGTGAAGATGACCGTCGGGTGAAGATGGAGGAGGAAGAAGTCCAGGGCCGGCTTTCTTGCCGTCGCGGCGATCATCGGATTGGCCAGCAGAACGATCAACCCAAAATGGGCGATCGCCCTGGCAAACCGAGTTGTCTCGGTGCTCGGTGTCGAGAAGGCGAAGCTATGGAGCAGGGAAATCAACCCCGCCAAGGCGAGCAGTCCGCCGGCGATCCCCTGAGTGACGGTGGTCCACCAAACGGCGGGAATCAGATCGTCCGGCATGTGGATCATCGCCGAGATTCTTTCGTAGGCGAACATTCCGAAAAGCCCGAGGAACAGAACACTGGCGATCATCTGCGCAATGCACGTCGGCGCGGTGGAACCCAGCCGCGACCGGACCCCGGTGGTCACGAGAAACGCTCCCACGATCACCCAGCCGGCCCAAAACAACACCCGCGACGTAAGAAACCAGATCGTCTCACTGATCGAGGCCATCGAGTCGACACGGATATTGACCGGCGGTTCCACCCCAGCGCAATAGAGGATCACCACGGCAAAACCCGCCAGGATCAAGTAACAGATCGCCAGGAACCGGTTGCGCAGGAACAGGCCGCAGAGCAGAGCGAGCCCACCGGCCACGGCGCCCCCGGCCAAGAGAGCCGGCATACCGCTATGCAGATCCTCGGCCGTCTCCACTACTTTCCACGTCATCAACGGGGGACCGTCCTCGGGAATCGCCCGCGGCACGAGCATGACCAGCAACAGCAGAATCCCGGCTACGATCCCCGCCGACTTGCTCGTAAAGTAATGAACCACCTCGGTCATGAGCCCGTTCCTCTTCTGGTAGCTGAATTCGGCTAAAGGCTACGTCAAATGTAGCTCTTCAATCAACCCGGGGCAAGCGGCGGGTGCGGGAGCCCCCCAAACCCGTCGCTAACCGAAATCGTATCACAACCACCCGCCCTCCGCCACCTCGCGTGCGTTGACCGCCTCGATCTTGAACTCGCGGCTGAATACTCTCCGT
>JABMRP010000148.1 GCA_013202535.1 Planctomycetota bacterium | reverse complement strand
TCGGAAAGATCGACCTCGATCTCCGCCCAGCCGTTGGTCGCGGTTTCCGAGCCGATCGATTGCTTGAGTAGTTGCTTCCCGCCGGCGCGAACGATTAGCGTCCAATCGCCGTCCGGGTGATGGCCGGCGACCAGTTCCGTAGGGTGCGTCTGGACGCACCACGATGGAAAACAACGCGCATTTGGTGCGTCCAGACGCACCCTACCTACTATGTCAAGACGCATGCATTTCCATGCCGTTTGGATCCTTGCGGAAGTTGTTAGAGCGGCACTTGGGGCAACGACTCGATGCGCGGAGACGAAATTCGCCGCCACATTCACAGGATGGAGCCAATGACTCGATTTGCCTGTCTTCTTTTGCTTCTTCGGGGTCTGGTGTCGCGTGCTTTTTGCTTTCTATCAATTCCATCAGTTCATCAATCGACAGTTTTGGTCCCGACACTGGCGTCTTCAACGATTTGTCGATAACAGCTTGTAGGCGTTCACGGATCTCAGGGAACCGTTCGTCTACTAGAGCGCGATCAACGGCGTAGGGAACGCCGCATCGTTTGCATTTCATGCAGTAGGCACCGCGAACGGATCCTTCGCTAGCGCGAAAGCGAGTGTCACAGTCATTACAGATTACGTCGAAGATCCAAGCCATTTGACTTCATGTGATGCGACGGAATTGACGTGATTGCAGCCACATAACTTCACGCGCTGCCGCCGGCGGCGCGCGAGGAGTTCCAACGGCATCTTCAGCCCGGGCTTGCCAACTGGATTCTCGAAAACGCCACGCGCGGACAGGAATTTCTGGAAGGTGACTATCCGCCGGAAATGCGGATTCAACACGACCAAGACATGGCTTCCGCGGTCCGCGCGCTGGCGCACGCGCCGTCCCTCGGCGGCGATCCAGATCCTCGATCCATGGACGCGCTGGCCGAACTCATCAAAGAGGGTAACAGCGATTCCGTCGAGCTTGCCATCGGCGCGTTGGGCGACATAGGCGGTGACGGGGCGGTCCAAGTGCTCCTCGATGCCCTGTCCAAGAACGAAGGCGTGAACGACGAAGCCATCATCGAAGCACTGGGACGGACGAAATCGCCCCTGGCCTATGAGAAACTGATCTCGATGCTTCGCCCGCCGCCGGGCGGAGATGTCGTCGAAGATCGCGCCCTGGCGAGACGCCTGAGGGACGCTAGAGAGGAGGCCGCCAAAGCGCTGGGCAAGCTCGGTGACGCCCGCGCCGTCGACCCGTTGCTGGATTTAGCCAGGGAGGAGACTGGATACCTTCGCGCTGATGCCATCGAGGCGCTCTGCCGGATCGAAGATGTTCGCGCGCTGATCGGGCTGATCGAGGCAAGGTCGCAGCAGGATTTCAGTTCGTATTACTCCATGCATATTGCCAGAGTCATCGACCGGACAAGCGATCCCGCGGTATTCGACGCGATGCTCGTGCTGCTGACCGACAGAGATTTCTTCATGCGAAAAGCCGCTACCCATGCCTTGGGTCGAATCAAGGACCCCCGGGCGGAAGAGCCCTTGGCCCAACGCATCGGGCATGAGGACGACCTTACTGCCTATGCGGCGGCAATCGCCCTGTACGGCATGAATCCGGAATTGACCGTGCGGAAACTTGCGGAAGTGGCCCCGCGTCATCCCGAACTGGCCAAGGAATTGCTCATGGCGATCCAGACCCCCGAGGCGGTCCTCGCTCTGCTGACCGCGCTGGAGGCGTTGGAGGCCAAATTGACGGCCGGACGAATGGGGGACCTTCTGCCGCGCGACCCGATCGAGAACCCCGCGGCGATCGCTGCCCTAGTGGCTGCGGTGGGAGACGATTCGCGGAGTGTAAATCACCGCCGCATGACGCTCCGGCTTCTGGCCCAGGCAAAGGCACCGAAGGCTGTCGACGCGATCCTTCCGTTGCTGCGACACGAGGAAGCTAGGATTCGCGCCGACGCGGCCCGGGCACTGGGGCAACTGGCGGATCCCCGGGCTGTCGAGCCGCTCGTGGCCGCTTTGAACGACGACCAGCCTGAAGTGCAGGTCGCCGCGATCCACGCTTTGGGCGACCTCGGCGATAACCGCGCCACGCGGCATCTTATGGCGATGCACGAGGCCCGCTACTCCCCGTTCCCGCGATCGGACCTGTCGGGTCCCCTGACGCACGCCCTGTCGCAACTGGGAGACGATCGTCCGGTCGACGAACTGCTGGCCTTCTTGGCCAATAGCAAATCGTACGCCTTGCCCCAAGCACGTGTGGTCCGCGGACTGGGCGCCAGCGGCGACCCCCGAGCCATCGAGCCCCTGGTCAGGATTCTTCGCGACAACCGGTTTCTGGCCGATCCGATGATCGAAGCCCTAACCGAATTGAAGATCCCCGAGGTCGTCGATGCGATGGCCGCGATGGCCGACGAGGACAACTCTCGGCTGCAAGAAGCGGCGCTGCGGATCTTAGCCGGCAACGAGGATCCCCGGGTCGCCGACATCCTGGCAAAGTTGCTCCAGAACGAGACGCTTTGTCTTAGGGCGGCGACGGCGCTCACTCGGTTGAACGACCCGCGCGGCCAAGAAGCCCTGTTGGCAATGTTGCGGGACCATCCCCACGACAAACACGAACTGATGGCGGTGCTGTTCAGATTGAAACCGCCCAGCCGTTTCCAGGCGGTCCGTGACTGTGCCGACTCGGTCGATCCGGAGGAATTCCGCCGAATGTCGCTGGCCTGCGACTACCAAGGTCCCTTCGAGCCGTTGTTCCAGACGGCGTGCCACTGGCAGACCGGCGAGATGCTCGTCAACGCGATGCTCTCGTGGGGTTGGGTTCCGCGGAAC
>JABMRP010000025.1 GCA_013202535.1 Planctomycetota bacterium | reverse complement strand
CCCGTGGTAGTTGTGCAACCCCAGGCCGATTTGCTTCAGGTTATTGCTGCACTGCATCCGCCGGGCCGCCGCCCGAACCGCCTGAACGGCCGGCAGTAGAAGCCCGATCAAGATGCCGATGATGGCAATCACCACCAGCAGTTCGACCAGCGTGAAGCCCCGCCGCCGCGATCCATTTGCCATCGGCAAGCCAAGTTCGCTCATGACTCTTCTCCTGTCCGATCGATACCCCCCGCACCCGCGGGAGGTTGCCCTTAACCGTTGCCCCCACGATTCATTGTCGTCAACCCGCGTCGCTTGTCAATCGAAATGCCCGGAAGCCATCTCCGTCAGCTTCTTCAGGACCGGGTCGGCCCGCACGGCGGCCGTCGACTCCTGGAACCGGGCATCTTCCGCCACGCCGTCCACAATCGCCATAATCTCGGGCACGGATTGGATGTTCGTTCGAAACGTCTCAATTTCGGTGGGGAAGGTCATGGCGCCCTCGTCTTTCTGTCGGTTTCTTGGTGGAATAACTCTCCTGGGATCTCGCACAAAGGCACAAAGACACAAAGCCATCCATCCCCGTCCTTCGTGCCTTCGTGTCTTCGTGCGAGACTCATTCCCTCAATTCGCAATTCGTTTAATCCCATCCTTCAGCAGTGCTTCGCCGAAGTTGATCAGCAGCCCAAGCCGGAAGCCGGTCAGCTTGAGGTACGTCAGGAGTTGCTTTGCATGAACCGGCGCCAGCCTCTCGACCGACTTCAACTCGACGATGAAGCAGCCGTTGAGGATCAGGTCGGCTCGAAACCCGATCTCGAACTTGACGCCCTCGTACTCGACGGGGATCGCCACTTCGCGCTCGACACGGTATCCCCGTTCCGCCAACTTCTTTTGCAGGATGATCGTGTAAACCGACTCCAACAGACCGGGGCCCAGGGCGATATGCAACTTCATCGACGCATCCACCACATCCTTCGCAATCTGTTCCAGTTCATCGTTCATCGTAAGCTCCTTTAGTCTCGCACGAAGGCACGAAGACACAAAGTTATCGACGGTCGTCCTTCGTTTCTTCGTACGTTCATTCCTTCCTTCGTGCCTTTGTGCCTTTGTGTGAGATATTCTTCAAGTCCCCTGCTCGTGGGCCTGCTCCACCAGCCGGTCGAGTTCGGCTTGCAGGGCCGCGCGATCGACTTGGTGGCTGTCGAGGAACTGCCGCAGCGCGGCGGTGCTTCCCGTCGGCACCCCGCAGCTTCAGTCGAGCCACCTTCTGCTCGGTGTCGGTCTCGATCCGCAATTCGAATTCGGCCATTTCGCGGTTTCTCCCCTCTCGAGCCGCCGCGCCCGCCGGGTGCGGAGATCACCACTTGCGCACGTGGCACTTTCTCTCAGGCGTGATCATTGTAGCGGAGTGATTGCCTCCCTGCCAGCGACGCGGTGCCCATCCATCCCGTGGGCCGGGAGCAGAACGGCCGAGACAATCCTGGCCCTAATGGACACCCTCGCCCGGTCCGCGCGCCTCGGGGCCATGTCGCCGCGCAACCGTCACATTTGGAACAGCCGTTAAAGTCTCACGCCCCCGTCTGCCGAAGTCTGTTTTGGCAGACCGGTCGGTGACCGGCACGTACGGGGGGGGGATCATGATCGTTTCGCATCGGCATAAGTTTATCTACGTGCATCTGGGCCGTACCGGGGGGCGGAGTCTCACCACGGCGCTGGCCGTGCATTGCGGCCCCGACGACGTCATCACCACCGTCGAGGGCCATCCCGGGCGGAACGAGGCCGGGTTTCGTCGCCATGCGCCGGCTTCGGAGATACGCCGCCAGGTGGGCCAGCGGGTCTGGGACGAGTATTTCAAGTTCACCATCGAGCGGAATCCCTGGGATAAGATCCTCTCCCGCTACTGGTCGTATGCCGGCACCGATCTGAAGAAGTCGTATAAGAAAGTGTACGAGAAGCTGTTCGGCGGGCCGTTGGGGTTTAAGCAATGGTTCGCCATGCGGGTGTGGCAGGGGCGGCTGTTGGGGCTGGGACACATTCGCTTTCCCCGCCACTATCATTGCTATACCGAGAACGATCGCCAGACGATCGACTTCATCGGCCGGTTCGAGTGCCGCGGGGAGCATCTGGCCCTGCTCTCCGAACGACTGGGGCTGCCCATCGACACGTCGGTCCGCATCGGCACGCAAACCCGAAAGAACCGGGCACCCTACACCGAGCACTACGACCAGGGCATGAGGCGGATCGTCGAGCGGGTCTTTCGCCGCGACAATGCGTTCCTCGGCTATGCCTTTGGCCAGCCTCATCCGACCAACGTCATCGAACCGCACCCGGCTCCGCGCACGGCCGCGGCGTAGCCGGTCCATCTCTCCCTCCCGGGGAGAGGGGACCTCTTGAGACAGGGATTTGTCCCAATCCGCGGATCGCATTCCGTGGGTCCCGAACCCGTGCTCTTCCCAGGCCGCCCGCGCCCGACTACACTGGTTGGTGTACACCAGGTTTTCCGGCAAAGCCCACTCTGAACCGAGTCGCGTGACTCCGGGGGGAAACGGACGCAATGAAGCCGCGCATTGGCACCCTCGCACTGGCCGTGTTCCTGCTTCTGGCGCTCGCTCTGGGCGCGCGGCTGGCGCGGGTCGCGGCGCATCTGGAAACCGGCCCCGAGACGCTGGCCCTGAGTTGGCGCGGCGCGACGTTGGGCCAAGTGGGTTATCCGCGAATTCCGCTACGTGAACGCCCACCGACCGATCAGGCCGATTTCTGGTTGGCCGAAGTCGATCGCATCTTCGCCGAGCGCGAGCCGACGGCCGAGATGCTGATGGGGGCGGCGTGGGTACTCGACGGGCAGGCTCGTCCGGCTCCGTACGACTACCTATCGCCAGCGCGACTGGCCGAAGGCGTTCCTTTCCCACCAGGCGAGAATCGCCTTGACGGACAAATTTCGGAACCGTTCGATGTCAAATGCTCGGCCCGTTGTCTCCAACTGGCCGCCGCGGCGACCGAACTGGAACCCGACAACGTCGGCTTCTGGCGGATGCGGGCGTTGCTGCTGTTTCGCTTCTGGACTTTCGGCGACGCCCAAGACAAACGCTGCACCGACTGGCTTGCGCAGTTGGACGAGTGCGTGCGACACGATCCGGAGAACGCTCTGTACGACTACCTGGCGGCGACGAAGCTTTGGGACGGAAACGTACGGTCCGAGTTTCGCGACGACGGTGCGGTTTTGCATGTGGACGACCCACAGCAGTTTGCCGAGGGCAACGCCCGATTCGAGCGGGGCTTGAAGAACCAGTATTTTGCCGTCGGTGCCGCGGCGTTGCCCTGCGCGGCCAAGTTCTTACGCAACACCGAACTCCCGCTTATCGAGCAGACCGACGTGGCCATGGGACTGTGCGTGAATGGCCGGGCGATGGACCTATTGCGTACATTGAACTTAGGTCTGTCGGACCGGGCAACCGTGCGAGAATGGAAGGGGGATTGGACGGCAGCCGCGGCCCTCCACGCCCAAAGTCGGCAAGTGGCTCGCCAGGTCGACGTCAATGACTGGCCAATATTTTACGTGGAGGCCAGAGGTTGGGGTCAGTCTGCCGTGGAGCTTCTGCTGGTGGCGTCCGAAACGGGTTCGGACCAGATGCCGGCCGAGGGACTGGAGGAGTTACAGCGGCAGCGAGAGATATTGAGGGTCGAACACGATGTCATTTGGAGCGTCATTGAGCAACTCGGCACGTCGGTAGATGCGGATCTGATTCGCCGCAACGAGCACCAGGATGTGGCAGCCGTGGTCCCGGCGCTGGTCATGGCCGGCACGCTGAAACTGGCCGTGACGCTCATCGTCCTCGGCGCGATCGGGCTGATCCTCTCGTGGGGTCTGAATTGGGGAAAACGCTCGTCGCACCATCTTGGGCCGTTGCGTCACGCGACGGCGTGGACGGTGGCTGGTGGCGGGACGTTTCTCTCGTTGGGGCTCTGGCAGGCGGGTGGCTTTGACGAGCCCGCGACGGCCATGGCGACAACGGCCACCGTTTGGCTCCTGGCCATGGCGGCGATGGTGCTCCTGTTTCGCAAAACGGTCCAACTCTGCCGCCATTGGGCGAGGCGGCCCGCCGACGCGCCGGTCGTCCCGATGATTCTCGTGGCCACGCTCTGGCAGGTCACCGTTGCCGCTCCGTTGACAATCACTCGCGGGCTGGAGATCCGGCAGCACGTATTGGCGGGAGTGTATCTTTGGCTGTGGCGGGTGCCGGACATTATCTGGCTTGCGCTTGCCGCGGTTGCCGTTGTGGCCGTCGGCGTCTGGATTTGGAGCGTCTTTCGATATCGCCGGCGCATGGGGCATCTTCCGCGGGCCCAGTTTGTCGCCATCGGAATCCTCTTGCCCTTGCTGTTTCTGGTTTTGGCGACGTTTGACGTCTGCGCCGACTTCATGACCCTCGATCCTCGGTCCGACGGTCCGCCCCTGGGCGATTACGTCGATTGGGTGTTTTCCCGTGACCGTGAGCCGCTCTGGGGTTGGGCCTTCATGTTCTGGATCGGTTGCGCGGGCGTCTCGGCTGGCACGATCGGGGCGTTTCTGATCGCTGGCGTCTGGTTTTCGGCGAGACATTACAAGAAGCATGCGAACGGCGATCCCGGCATGGGAGGTTGGCGGGCCTACTGTGGCGGGTTGTTGGGGTGCCTTGGCCGGTCGAGCTTGGCCGCGGCGACCGTCTGTTTGCTGATTTATCTGGCGATCGCGCCCGGAGTGTTGCGGACGATCGAAGACAACCACCACTGGCGAACGGCCTTTCTCGCCGATCCCCCGGCACACTGGGCCGAATTTCGCGACGCCGTCGAGGCAATCGAGGCCGACCCGGACCAGATGGCGCAGATTCGCGCCGAGGTTGCCGAGGAGATTCGCATTGAAGAAAGCTGGAACGATCCCGATCCGATGACGCCCGAGAGCGAGTAACCATGCGGTCAACCGAAGACGACAAGCACGACGCGGACCAACGGCCCGACTGCCGATCCGCCGTGTCGCCGCGTCAGTTCAGCTTGGCCGACCTGATGGGCGTCACGGCCTTGTTTGCCATGCTGTTTGCGGTTCTGGCCGCCTTTGAAGCACATCCCAGCGTCTTCTTGATGGTTGCGGGGTTCGTCGTAACGGTTTGGGCCACTCAGACGGGCTTGTTCGGCGGCAAGAATCCCCGAAAAGCGGCGGTGCTGACTGGGAGCGTGGTTGCCGTTGGCGTGTCGGCCATCATCGTCGTCTTGTCCCATTGGACCACGAACAAAGTCAGCGACGGAGCCTTTGTCACACTGGTTGTTTTCGCCCCCGCGCTGGGGGCCGTTCTGGGCTATGCGGCCGGCGCACTCATCGGCACTGCGCTGCTGAGTGCCCGATGGGTTGGTGGACTGCCGCTGACCCGTCGCAGCCAAAGCGACCCCGGCGAAGAGTTCTCGCCCGACTTCTCGGCCGGTGATCGGGATGGCGATTCTTCGGACGCGACCGACAGGCCATTTGCCGCTCGGAACGACGCCGGGGGGGAACCGACGGAATGAAGCTGCGCATTGGCACCCTCGCACTGGCCGTGTTCCTGCTTCTGGCGCTCGCTCTGGGCGCCCGGCTGGCGTGGGTAGCGTCCCAGTTGGAAACCGGCGCCGAGACGCTGGCTCTGAGTTGGCGCGGCGCGACGCTCGGGCAAGTCGGGTGGCCGCGGGTACCGCTTTGCGATCGCCCGGCGGCCGACCAGGCCGATTTCTGGCTGGCGGAAGTTGATCGAATTCTCGCTGAGCGGGAACCCAGCGCCGAGTTGCTGATGGGCGCGGCGTGGCTGCTCGACTGGCCGGGCTCGTCGGACCCGTACAACGACCTTTCGCCGGCCGGTTTGGCCCAAGGCGGTCCGTTCCCACCGGACGGCGACGGGTCTTCTGGATACCGAGCCGAGGAGTTCGAGGCCAAATGCTCGGCCCGATGCCTCGAACTGGCGACCGCGGCGACCGAACGGGAGCCGGGAAACGTCGGCCTCTGGCGGATGCGTGCGTTGCTGTTGTTTCGTTTCTCGTATGGCAACGACACCCAAGACGCCCGCCGCGCCGACTGGCGTGCCCAATTGGACGAGTGCGCCCGACACGATCCAGACAACGCTCTATACGATTATCTGGCGGCGCGGCATCTTTGGCGGGGAAATCTGCAATCGGACTGGCACGGCGACGATGAGGTGTTCTGGGTCGAGGACCCCGAGCGGTTCGCCGAGGGCACCGCCCGACTCGAGCAGGGCCTTAAGAAGAAGCATTTCACCGTCGGTGCCACCGCGATCCCAGGTGCGGCTGAGTTGGTACGCCACGCCAGACTACCTCATGT
>JABMRP010000147.1 GCA_013202535.1 Planctomycetota bacterium | reverse complement strand
GTGCCGTCCAGACCATCACCGTCGATCTCCACGAGCCGGCCGATGCGACACAAAACATCACCGTGCGGCTACAGCAATTCGCCGCCGAAGGCGACGCGGGCGCCGAAAACAACACGGCCGAAGAAACAACCGCCGCCGATTCCCCTGCCAAGACGATCACCATCGCGGTCGTCGAAGCCAAGAACGTCGGCCGGCAGCAAGGCAATCTGGTGATCGACGTCGACAAGGAGCTGCGGTCGCAGGCCGATCCGCGTAGCGGTCTGTTGCAGATCGACGCCGGCGAGTTACCGCCTGCGTTGGCCGGACGGTCGTGGACCTACTCGTATCGTTGCGTCACGGTCCCGTTCGAGATGGACGTAAGCGTCGAGAAGATCCAACCCCGCATCCTCGCCGACTCGGTGCTTGCCGTGCAATTGGAGCCGGAACGTCTCCGGGCGAGTCTCGTGGCCGTTTTCACCGTCGAGCGTGCCGGTGTGTTTCGCCTCGAAGCCGATGTTCCCGCCGACTACGAAGTGCTGCACGTCGGTGGCATCAGCGTGGCCGGTGCGGAAGCCGCCGACGTCGCCAATCATGTTCTCGAAGGCCCCGAAAAGACCCGCCTTGTCGTCAACCTGCGTCGACAGGCTCTCGCGCGCGTTGCCCTGGTGGTCCGCTTGGAGAAGAAGCTCGACGCGCTGCAGCCGGGCGAGTCGACCGAACTGGCCGTGCCCTTGGCGCGAGTCGCTCCCGAGGGAGTCGAGCGGGTGACGGGCCGATTGATCGTCTCGGCGCCGGCGAGTCTCCAGGTGACCCCGGCAACGGCCGAAGGCCTGGGAAGCATCACCTTTGACGAAGCGGTCAAAGGGTTTTCGCCGGGGGCCTTGTCGCTGGATACCGAGTCCCGACCGGTGCTCACTCGTGATTTCGCCGAGGGGCCGGTCACGCTGACGCTCAACGTCAAGCGTCGCGAGCCGGAGGTGACGATCCGCCAGTTGATGGTCGCCCGGATCGAGCACGGCGTGGTCACCTACCAATCGACGTTCTTTTACGACATTCTCTACAGCAGCGTGGAGACGTTGCGGTTGGACGTACCGGCCGAACTGGTCGACGAGATTCGCATCACCACGGCCGGCGTCGAAAAGAAGCAAGCCGATCCGCAACCCGACGACGTCGAAGAGGGCTACGTCGCCTGCTTGCTCTCCGGCAAGAGCGATTTCAGCGGCAGCGGTCAGTTCGAGCTTACCTGGAAAAAGCTGCTGGAAGATTTCGCCGTCGGCGCCCGCGTGAAGATCGACATACCCTGGCTTCGGCCCGCGGAGGTCGATCGTGCTTGGGGGCAAATCGTGGTGGGCAAGGCGGAATCGGTCCGCGTTCACCCGCTCGAGGAGGAGACCGAGGGCGTACAGGAGAAGGACCCGCAACACGACCTGATGCCGGGCGCCGAAGTACACGGCGGGGCGCTGCTCTTCGAGTTCCGCAACCCGTGGAAACTGGCCATTGCCGCCACGCGCTTCGAGTTGGAGCAGATCAAGACGACCTGCATCGAATCGGCATTGCTCCGCATGGTGGTCACCCGCGGCAATCAGGTGTCGGTCCAGGCGCTCTACCGAATTCGCAGTGCCGGTGCGCAACAGCGGCTGGTCATGCGGCTGCCCGAGGGGGCCGAGTTCGACGCCAATCCGCTGTGGATCAACGGCGAGCCGGTCACTCCGGAAACGGAAGAGGCCGGTGCTCGGCAGTTCTCCGTACCCCTGATCGATTCCAATGAACAGAAGCCGTTCCTGCTCGAACTCCGCTATACGTACCCCCTGACCAGTGACGATCGTTGGCTCTCCAGCGCCGGCCTCTCGACCTCGTGGAGCGAGGGGGGGTGCCTTGCCGGGACATTTCTCCACAGCGCGCTGTTGGACGGGAAGGCGATCTTCGGGGTGCGCCTGGATTGTCCCGAGTTTCCCGACGAACCGGCCGTGCTCGAAACGACCCTCTGCGTGTACCTGCCCGAGCAATGGACCCCGCTGCACGCGTCGGGACCGTGGAAGAGCACGTTCCACTGGACGCTGGATGCCGCCGGCCATTGGCAGTCGAGCGGCCCGAGCCGCGATCTGGTGGCCCATGTGATCGACGAAGTGAGCGTGGCCGCCAACCGGGCCGGATCGTTTCCCACCGACGGCCGGCAGTACGTTTTCTCCACGCTCCGGCCCGAGGCACCGCCGGACGGTTCGCTCATCGTGCCTCTGATGCACGAGGATCTGGTCAACAGCATCGTCTTTGCCTTGGCACTGGCCGGGGGGATCGTCTTGCTCCCCTTCGGAATGACCGTTCGCGTGTTGTGCATCGGAGCGACCGTCGCGGCCTTGGTGCTGCTGGGGGTCTTTCTGCCTATTCTCGCCTACCAGATAATCGATGCCGAGCTGGCGGCCGCCGTGGCGGTGGTGCTCGTCCTCTGGGTGGTGTGGTACTTCGTCTGGACATGGCGGCGACGGAGACGGCGGGCGCTGGCGGCCCAGACCGGCCAAGCGTCGTGGACTGCGGGAAGCGACACGCTGGCGGATCGTTTACCCCCGCCCCCCGCACCCCGGTTTCCATCTCCTCCGGTCGACATGCCCGGCAACGAAACGTCGCTGGACGACATGCTCGGCTCGCCGCTGGATGACGATCAGCCGCCGGCCGACGCCCCAGAGGATGACCGGAGCGAAGGAGGACAGGACGATGCATAGACGCAAAAGCCTTCCTGATACGCTCGTCGTGTTGGCCGGTCGGCTCGCCGCCGTCGGCCTTTCGATGGGCTTTATCCTCGCGGCCACGGCCGGCGAGGCGCCCAACCCCGGACTCAAGCCGCCGGCTGCTGAAAAGCCCGTGCGCGAAATCTACGTGCCCTTCGCGGATCTCAACGTCCTGCTTGAGGGGCAACCGCGGCGGTTTCTCCTTTCGCGCCGGGAATATGACGATCTGCTGCGGCGTGCCAAGAAGACGCCCGAGGACCAGACCCCCGAGTCGGTCGTGCTCATGTCGGCCGACTACCGGACGACGGTCCAGCGACAGCGAGCGACGATCCGCGGGACGTTCGAGTTGGAGGTCCTGGAAGACGGACTTCATGCCGTGCCCTTGGATGTGACGGGTGTCGCTCTGAGACGTGCCACGCTCGATGACAAAGCCGCCTCGCTGGGCAAGACCGAGGACGGACGCCTGGCGCTGTTCGTCGAAGGAAAGGGCCGCCATCGGCTCGTGCTGGAGATGGTTGCGCCGGTCGAAACGGCCGCCGCGCGCCAGGTGCTCGATTTCCGACTGCCCCATGCGCCCTCGGGCATCATGCGTCTGACCGTGCCGGGCGACGTCGAAGTGCAAAGCGGGCTGGACGTGGTCAGCCGCGCTGTGGATCCGGGCACCCGGGAAACGCGATTCGAGTTGCTGCCCCGCGCCGGCGATGTCTCGCTGGTGATGTCGCTCAACAGCCACTTGCAGCAAGGCCGCCGGGCCGTGATCGCCCGGAGCGTGCTGGTCGATGAAGTGACCGCCGCCTACGAACGGCTCCACGCGACGGTGACCCTCGACGTATTGCATCAGCCGGTCGATCATTTTCGGTTCCGCGTCCCGGCCGCCTTCGAGGTGACCGACGTCGAGTCACCCCAGTTGGCCCGCTGGGCCATGGCCGAAGACGAAACCGGCCGCACGCTGGACGTTTATCTGCAAGAGCCGACCGACGAAACGGTCGTCTTGAATCTGTCGGCCGTACGCGCCGCGCCGGCAACCGAGGCCTGGGAGTTTCCCCATTTGGAGCCGCTCGACATTGCCGGCGGAGTCGAGATCGTCGGCGAAGTGGCCGTGGTGGGCCTCTTGGTCGAGGATCGGCTGAAGATCGAAGCCGTTGCCACCGTTGGCTTGATCCCCGTCGACACGGCCGATCTGACGCGCGTGCTGCAGGACTCGGTATTGCACGCCGAACCGGGTTCGCCGTCCGTACGTCCCGTGGTGGCTTACTACGCGCCGCAATCGGCCTTCCGGCTCTCCGGACGGCTCGATCACCCGCCGGCCGCGGTGACCGTGGTCACCAGCCTGCGGTTGGCCTTGAGCCGGCGCGAGTACGAGGCACAAGGTGTCTTCTCCCTCATGACGGAAGTCGAGCCCCTCTTCGAGTTCGACTTCTCCGTACCCCCCGGGTGGCTCGTCATGCAGGTAACCGGCGATGACGGTCAGAAGCTGGCCTTCGAACGCTACGACGCGGCCGACGAAGCCGGCCGCGTTCGAGTGCGGCTTGGCCGGGGCGTCGAGCCGGGCGGACAGGCCGATGTCCGCTTTCGTGCCGTGCATGCGCCCTCCGGCGAGCTTTCCGATGGGCAATCGACGACGGTCGAGTGTCCCGTCTTCTCCGTGGCAGGCGCTAAACGCGACGTCGGCGCGATTCTCGTCGTGCCCGGCGACGATATGATCGTCCGCCCGGAGAAACTCCACCGGCTCGCTCCGCTGGACAAGAATGAGATGGCCGAGTACGGACTGACCGGTCGGACCGCCGGTCTGGCGCTGCGCTATGAATCGCTCCCCTACTCGGCCACATTCGACCTGCGCCGGGCCGAGCCGCGGCTGACGGCGCGGGGATTTTCGTTCTTCGAGGTCGAGCCCGACGTGCTCGCGGCACACTGCGAAGTGGTCTTCGACGTGACCGAAGCGCGCCCCTCGCAGTTGGTCTTCGATCTGCCCGCCGACGAGACGCGGAGCGCGCTGTCGGTCCAAGGGCTCGGCGGCGTGAAACTCAAGGAGTACAGCGACCAGACCTCCGATGGGCGGCAGCAATGCACGGTCGTGTTGGAAGAAGGCTCGGTTCGATTGGGCGCCGACCGGCGGGGGACGATCCGTCTGTCGGTTCAGTTCAAACAACCGTTGCCCGACGAGGAGACGAAGGACTACGCTCTGCCCATTCCGCGGGCCGAGGGCGTGGTGTATCAGTCGGGATTCGTCGCCGTGGAGGGCAACGCGGAACTCGACGTGCAGGTGGTTCCCGACCTGCGATGCCGGCGCGTCGACGTGGGAGAATTCGCGCGGTGCAAGCATCAGCCGGGGCAGCGGTTGCTGGCCACGTACGGCTTCTCCGGAGAACCGCCGCGGGTGGCCGTGAGTATCTTCCGCCACGACGCCTATCCGCTGGCCGCAACCATCGCCGAGCAGGCTCAACTGACCACGCAGCTTTCGGCCGACGGCGTGAGCCAAACGTCGGCCCTGTTCGTCTTGCACACCAAGGCGCAGTTTCTGGAAGTGGAATTGCCCGCCGATTCGGAACTCTGGTCGGCCGTGCTCGACGATACGCTGGTGAAACCACAGCGTCAGGGAAACAGCCTCCTGGTGAGCTTGCACACCACCGCCGACACGGCCCGACGCGAGTTGGAGATCGTCTACCAGACACCGGTTGCCCCGGTGGAACTCTCCGGACGGATCGATCTGCCGGCTCCGCGGTTGCTGCTGCGCGCCGATCGGACCGCCAAGCCGGTCGAGGTGCCCGTGGCCGACGTCGTCTGGAAGGTGATCCCGCCGACCGGTTACGAAGTGGTGCAAAGCGGCGGTACGCTATCGGCCGAAGACATGGAGCAACCCGAACTGGCGGCCGTTTCGCTGGGCCGGAAGATTCTCCGTTGGGGACGTCGCGATTTTCGGGGTCAACTGGGCGTGACGTACCACGAGTCACGGAGTGCTCCCCGAACCGGTCGGTCTAAAAGTGGTGCGAGGGAGCACACGAAGAAGGCCGCGGACAAGGCGGCCGAGACGCCCAGAGCGGCGGGATCTTTCTTCGACAAGTCCGAATCGATGTCCGTCGACGACGAGATGGAAGATCCCTTCGGCGGGGACCGGGCCGGAGAAGGCGAGGAGCCCGGAAGCGATGACATGGCACCCACCAAAGAGCCGGAGTCGCCATTCTCGGTCGACATGCCCACCCAGCCAAGCACGACACCGGAGGATCCTCGCGAAACGACCGAGCGCATCGAAGAGCAGAAACGCGTCGTGGATTCGCTCTTTGAAGTCGAAAGGGCGAGCATACCGTTTCCCGGCGAACCGCCGATCGTCTACCCCAACGCGGAGATCTGGAAAGAGTTGGAACGCACGCGTATCGAGAGGTACGACACAACCATGGACGTTGGCCGCTACTCAAGAGAGGAACTCAAGGGCGTGCGCAGTCTGCCGATTCCGCTGCGAAAGACGGCCGACAACTCGGCACGCGTTGTCGTCTTCCGCAGCCTGGGTGAAGAGCCGCTGCTGTCGGTCACCCTGGCCCATCGCCCGCGGTTCGATGCCCTGGGGCACGGACTCGGTCTGGTGGTGATCCTGCTGGGATTGGCCCTGTGGCGCCGCTCGGCCCGGCTCAAGACGCTCTACATTGTCACCGTCGCGCTCGTGGCGTCGGTGGTGCCCGCTCTGGTCGGATGCGTGTCGGCGACCCATGTCTGCAACACGATGTTCCTTGCCGCCGCGTGGCTGGTGCCCTTCTATCTGGCCGTGGCTTTGGCGCGACTTCTCCTCGGGCTGCTGCGGCGTGGGCTGGCTCGATGGGGGATCGTTGCCGGCGCATCGGCGGTCGTGCTCGTGCTCGGCGGTCTGCCGATGGCGGCCCATGCCGCTCCACCGGCCGGCGACAACGACGGCGGAAATCGCTACACGGTGCAAGTCATCGAGCCGGCGCCACCGGTCAAGATTCCTCACGACGCTATTGTTTTGCCGTACAACCCCGAGTCGCCCGACGGAGTGCGCCGAGCCGATCGGATGCTGATCCCTTACGACAAGTACGTCGAGTTGTGGAATCGGGCCAACCCGCTGGAGCGTCTCGAAGTGTCTTCGGCGCCCGCTCCCTATCTGCTGGCCGGCGCGTCGTACACGACCACGGCCCCGGCCGAGGGCGAGAACGAGGAATATCTTTCGATCGAAGGCCGGCTGGAAATCGACGTTCTGGCCGAGGGCTTCGTCAGTGTCCCGCTGGCCCTGGAAGGCGGTGTTCTGGCGTCGGCCCAACTGGACGGCAAGCCGGCCCGGTTGAACGTCGTATCCGTGCCCGTGCCAAATCAGGCCCCCAATGCGCCGGCATCTCCGGGCGCGCCGGATGCTGACGTTTCCGACGGTTCGCTTGCCGTGTTGTACGTCTCGGGCAAGGGACGCCACGAACTGAAACTGACGGTGCGGATGCATCTGCGGCGCCAGGGCGGTTGGCGCGTGGCCGACGGTCGCTTACCCGCCGCGCCGGCAACGGCCATGTCGATTACCATCCCCCGCGCACAAACCGACGTGCGGTTGGGCGAGGTCGCCGATCGGCGTGGTTATGAGACGGAGCAACCCGGAGAAACGATCGAAACGTCGCTGGGAGCCAATGGGCGATTCGACCTGCAATGGCGGCCCAAGGTGGCCCACGGCGTCGTCGATCAAACGCTGACGGTTGCCTCCACCGCCGAGTTGGACGTACAGGAAGACGGCCTGCGGTTGGTTTGGAACTTGAAGCTGGAGTTTCGTCGCGGCCAGCGCGATTTCTT
>JABMRP010000146.1 GCA_013202535.1 Planctomycetota bacterium | reverse complement strand
CTACGGGACGGCGGACGAAAAGGCTACATCTCGCGGAGCGAGATGGCTACTATACGCCCAACAGCCACTCGACGACCCGCACCAGACCGTCCTCATCTTGGCTGGGGGCGATGCGGTCGGCGGCTTCCTTGACGGCATCCAGAGCGTTGCCCATGGCCACGCCCAGGCCGGCGGCACGGATCATGGGGATGTCGTTGACGTCGTCGCCGACGGCGCAGATCTCTGCGTCGGGAATCCCCCAATCCGTGGCCAGCCGGTGAACGGCCGACCATTTCGTCGCCCCGGCCGGAGCCAACTCGCACATAAAGCCCGTGTAGCGCGGACTGCGCAATACATGGGTGTACAATGCCTGGGGCAGTTCCACCTGAAGCCGGCGTTCCAGCGCGAGCATCTCCCCCCGGCTGCCCATGGCAAACCCGGTGAACACTCCGGGCGGCGGATTGTCGATCATCTCCGGACGGATCCGGCCGCAGTCCGGGTTGAGCTTGAAATATTCGGCCAGTTGCTCGCTGTCGACGTCGGCGCGAAGCTGGTAGTAATCAAACCCCTGGTCAAACGTGTCGGCGCAGATCACCGGATCGTACCCGCAAGCCGCGATCGTCGCCAGCGCCCGGCGGAGCGTCGGCCGCTCGAACTCGGCCAGATAGAGCGTGCGGTGAGTTCGCGGATCCTTGACCAGCGCCCCGCTGGCGGTGATCAGCGGCACCTCGATCCCCAGCGGCTCGACCAGATGCAACGTGCGGCTGTAGCGCCGTCCGGTGGCCAGTACGACGTGGATACCGGATCGGCCGGCCCGCACCAACGCCTCGCGCGTGGCCGGGGTCAACTCATCGCGCGTGTTGACCAGCGTTCCGTCGATGTCGATGGCGAGCAGGCGGTAGTTGCACATGATACGTCAGGGCAGGAGGTAAGTTTCAGTCCTCGTTCCCATGCTCCGCGTGGAAACCGGATGCAGGTGTGCCACTGCTTGCTTGCAAGCAGTGCATATCTGTAGGGTTCCGCGGCACTGCTTGCAAGCAAGCAGTGGCACACGTTTCCTTATCGGGCCGCTAAACGTCACGAATCTTCTACTTCCAGGCAGCGTTGTTGTTCGCGCTCCAAATACCCGCGGCCTTGCTGGATGCCGATGTGATCCCAGGGAAGCCGCGCGTCCGGGGGCCAGGGGTTGTGCAGCAGGTCGTCGACGTCGATGCCGGTCTCTTCCAGAGCTTGCCACCAGCGCTGGTGATCGATGTGTTCGCTCCAGGCATCGAATCGTGCCCCGCGGCGCCAGGCGAGTTCGATGACTTGAGCCGTGTTCCGATCACCCCGGGCAATCACCCCTTCCAGAAGACTGGTTTCCACGTCGTGGCATTTGACGTCGATACTGCGCACGCGGCGCCGCTCCCAGAGATGCCGGTGGGCCGCCAGGAGGTATTCTCGCGTTTGCATACCGTTCCACTGGAAGGCCGTTTGCGGTTTGGGGACGAAGTTCGACACGCTGGCGACCACCTTCGGCGGCCGGCCGATCACTTCCTTGCCCAACCGCGAGATCGTCTCGGCCATCTCGATGATCCCGTCCAAGTCGTCTTCCGTCTCGCCCGGCAATCCGCACATGAAGTAGAGCTTCACCCGCTGAAAGCCCTGCGAAAACGCATGGCGGCAACCCTCGTACAGATCGTCGTTGCTGATCCGCTTGCCGACGACCCGTCGCAAGGAATCGCGGGCGACCTCCGGGGCCAACGTCAGGCCGGAGCGGCGATCCGTATTGAGCCACTCGCCCACCGCGCGCAACTGTTCGTTCACGCGCAGACTGGGGACGGAGATACTCACGCCCAGGGGTCGAAACGTCTCCTGCATGCGCCGCATCAACTCGTCGAACTGAGGGTAGTCGCTGGTGGAGAGCGAAAGCAGCGACACTTCGTTGAAGCCCGTGTTGCGATACGACTCCAGCGCCGCGGCGACGATCGTGTCCACGGAACGAAACCGTAACGGCCGCTTCAGCGTCGTGCTCTGACAAAACCGGCACCGTCCCGGACAGCCGCGCATGATCTCCACCGAGATGCGATCCTGGATGCACTCGATCCAGGGCACGATCGGCGCGGTGGGTAGCGGCACGCTGGCGAGGTCGGCCACGGCCGGTTCGATCGTCGCGGGTACGTCGGCTCGCGTCGGTCGCACGCACACGGCGTGTCGGTGCGGCGCTGTCTCGGGCCGGTAGAACCTGGGAACGTAGACGTAAGGCAACCTCGTCGCCAACCGTGCCAGCATGGCCGTCCGATCACCACCGGCGGCTTTTGCCTCCAGCCAAGCGTCGCACACCGCCGGCAGGCTCTCCTCGCCGTCGCCGACGACGAACAGGTCGATGAATCGGGCCATCGGCTCGGGATTCTGCACGCAGGGACCGCCGGCGATGACCAGCGGATGGTCGGCCGTTCGCTCCTCGGCCCCCAGGGGGATGCCGGCCAAATCGAGCATCGTCAGCACGTTGGTGCAGCCCAACTCGTATTGCAGCGTAAAGCCCAAAACGTCGAACTGGTCCAGCGGCGTGTAGCTCTCCAGGCTGAACAGCGGCAGCCCATGTTCGCGGAGCAACGCCTCCATGTCGGGCCAGGGACAGAAGGCCCGTTCACACGCCCAATCCTCGCGGCGGTTCATCAGGCTATAGAGGACTTGCAGCCCGTGGTGGCTCATGCCGATGGCGTAGGTATCGGGAAACGCCAGACAAAGCCGCCCGCGCATCCGCTGGTGGTCCTTGACGACGCTGTTCCACTCGCCGCCGATATATTGTCCCGGGGTTTGCACGCGCGGCAGCAGGCGGGCGACAATTCGTTCTCGAAGCGATCCGTTTAACATGCCGGTCGGCGGGCGTAATACCGCTCACTCAGTGGGGTTCGGGGCCGTTCTCGCTCCATTCATTATGGCGAACCCTGGTGCCGATAGGCAATGACCCGAACTTTCTCCAGAGTGACTAGCCCCTCGTCGATCATTTGGTCGAAAACGGGCAACAATTCCGCGATTTTCTCGGGCGTGTCGACGATTTCGACGATGATGGGCAGGTCCTCGGAAAACCGCAAGATCTTGGCCGTATGCATGCGGCTGTGGGCACCGAATCCCATGATCCCCCGTAATACGGTGGCCCCGGCCATCCCCCGCTTTCGGGCTTCATGCACGATCGCTTCGTACAGCGGCTTGCCCTTGTGGCGGTCGCTTTCGCCGATGAAAATCCGCAAGAGTTCGGATTCCGAAGGCAACTTGATCATCCCGGACCTCCTTCCTTATGCATACGACGGTAAGTTTTCTTACACGAGCGAGCCGAGCCGCAACCCGGCAAAGAGGGCCAGCACGCCGACGACGTTTTGCAGCGTGATATTGCCCACGGCCAGCATCCACTGGGCGTCGCGCATCAACTGGCCCGACTCGAACACGAACGTGGAAAACGTGGTAAACGCGCCCAGGAACCCGGTCAACACGATGATCCGCGTTTCGGTGCTCATGGCCCCCCGGTCCCATAGCGACCAGACCAACCCGAAGAGAAAACAGCCGAGGATATTCACCGCGACGGTTCCCCAGGGAAAATCGCTATCGGCCGGCGAGGGCACAATTCCCGACAGACCATAGCGGGCCAGCGCACCGAGCGAACCGGCCAAGGCGATCAGTAGCAACTTGTTCAGCACCAGCAGACTCCTTCGCGAGCGATCTTGACCCACGGGATGTTACCCGCGGGCGTGGTTTCTTGTTTCTCATCCGAATTCTCGCGCGGCGTCGAACATGGCGATGACGCTTTCCGGCGGGATGTCGGCCAAGATGTTGTGGACTTGCTGGAAGACGAATCCACCGCCGGGGGCGAGGATCGCGAT
>JABMRP010000145.1 GCA_013202535.1 Planctomycetota bacterium | reverse complement strand
GTACCCGACACTGCTCAACGTCACCTCGTCGCCACTGACCGAAGCGGTTACCCCGGTCTTGTAGCTGTCGTTGTTGATCTTCGTGGCCAGTTCGTCGAGCGTTTCGGTCGTCACGGTGGCGATACTTGTGCTGCCCAACGAACCGGTCAGCGTGAACGTGGCGTTGGATGCCGGGTTGCCGCCGGATCCCGTATAGACCAATTCCGCTTGGGTCGCGCTTTGTCGCACGGTTCCGTAAATGGTCGAGGTGGTGTCCTGGGCGTCGGACGAACCTTTGGCATGAACCTTCACGCCGGTAACCTGGCTCGTGTCGCGGCCGGAGAGCTGAAAGTCGGCCGAGCCGTCCAGCAGACGCCGGCCGTCGATGTCGGTGGCGGCGAGGCTATCGATTTGGAGGATGGCGGCGTCGATTTTCGCCTGGGCGTCGGCCTCCTCGTCGATCAGTTCGGTGCGAATCGTCGTGAGTTGGGTTCGGATCGAGTCCAGGGCCGTTTGCGCCTGGGTCATCATGCTGCCGGCCGTGGTGACGTTGGACATCGTGGCCGTGACTGTGTTGAGCCGGCTTCGCAGTTGGGAAACCGCGACGAAGCCCGACGGATCGTCGGCCGGCGCGTTGATCTTCCGTCCCGTGGAAAGACGCAGGTTGTGCAGCGTCGTCGCGGCGTTGGCTTCGGCAAGCCGGTTCAGCAGCGACCGTTCGATTCCCGACAGGGATGCTCCGATTCGGGCCATGGCAGCGTCACTTCTGATCCGGTTTTGGCTCCGTTGGGAGAGACGGAACCGGGGCAGGGCAGGGCAAGGTAGGGCAGGGCGGGGCAAGCGGGCGACAGTCAATCTTCCCGGTTTTGAGTTTCCACGTTCTCTTTTGGCGAATTCTTGGGCGGGGGCTTCAGCATCGTCTCGAGCGACGGCATGAAGACCTGATGGTCTTCCTGCTCGTCGTCGTCCTGACGGGGCGCTTCTTCGCTAGCCACCAGGTACGAACAAAAACTGGTCAACACGTCCCTCGCCTTGCCGAGGATGTCGGAGTGGCGCCGGTTGCGGCTCTTTTTTGGCGTGACCGATACGTGAATCTTCGTCCGCGAGGCGCATTGGCCGGCGGAGTGCTCCGACTCCAATGGACCGGGCAACGGACCTTCTCCCTGGATAAGCTCTTCCTCGAACCGCAACTCGAGACGGAAAATGACCGGCCGATCGTTACGGCGTCGCGTTCGGCGTATTTGCCGGATGTCCATCCGCACGACGTTTCCCTCGACACCGACGATCCTGGCCTGATGGTCGGCGACGAATCCACGGAGTTTTTCCACCGCGATGCGCATGGGAACGGGCGTGACGAGGCATTGCTGGACGACCGATTTCGGACCGGTTTTCCTCGCACGGAGGGAGGCGGCGCTGGACGACGACCCTTGCACGCAGGAGCCGCTCCCCAACTGAACCACCCGATTTCGGCCGGTCGCTTTGGCCATCAACAGCGCACGGTCGGCCCGCCGGAGCATGGTTTCGGAGGAATCGCCCGGTTGAATTTCGGTCACTCCAAAGCTGGCGGTGATACACCGGTCTTCCATTCTCGATTGCTCGATCTGGCTCAGCGCTTCGCGCACTTCGTCGGCGCGGCGCGTGGCGGCGAGATTGTCGCAATCGGCGTAGAGCATGACGAACTCCTCGCCGCCGTATCGAGCCACCATGTCGCCGGAGCGGCACGATCCCTTGAGCAGGCTCGCCAGGCTCTTGATCACGTCGTCGCCCGCCTGATGTCCGTAGGTATCGTTGACCAACTTGAAGCGATCCAGGTCGCAGATCACCAGACTGCAGGGGAGCTGTTGTTGCAGGTGCGTGGCGACGAACGTTTCGTGGACGCGATCGAATTCGGCCCGGTTGGCCACTTCGGTCATCGGATCCTTGGTGGCCTTCTCGTAGAGGCTTTGGCATCGCTGTTCCAGCGTGATCTCTTGCGACGCGTCGTGCAGCAAGACGGTTGCGCCGAGTATCTTGCCGTCGTCGCCGACGACGGGGATGGTATGCATGTCGACCCGGACGTCCTTCCCCCCGCGCCCGCGAACACTCAGCCGCCGCAACGATTGGGTGCCCGAGGCCATGACACACGTCACCGGGCACTCTTCCCGATCGACCGTCCGGTTTTTCTCGTCGCGCAAATCCAGCAGCGAAGCCGACCAGCGGCGTTGCGCGACGCTCTGGCCGGAGATGCCGGTCAGGCGCTCCGCCCCGCGGTTCCACATGATAATCTGAAGCCCGGCGTCGACGAAGATCACCGCGTCGTTCATGTTGTCCAGCAGTCGGGCGCGGAAGAACTCGGCCGGATTGCGAGATGCGGCGGACGTGCGGGAGGCATTGAACTTCCAGTAGGAATTGACCGACTCGGGGTCCAGCGCGGCGAGCCACTCTCGGGCGGCTTCCATGCGGACGCCCGGCAGATCGGCTGGGCCAAATTGGGAGAATTGCTCGACCAGCTTGGGATCGAACTGCGTGCCGGCACAGCGAAACAACTCGCTCATCGCCCGTTCGTACGAAACGGCGGACCGGTAGACCCGGTCCGTGGTCAGTGAATCGAACGCCTCGACGACCGCAATGATTCGGGCTCCCAAGGGGAGTTGATCGCCGCGGAGGCTGAATCCTTTGCGCGAGCCGTCGTACCATGCGGGGACGTTGCCCACGATGTCCAGAATGACCGGTTCGACGCAACTCGCCCGCAGAATCTCCAGGCTCATCTGCCGGCTCCGGTCGACCGTGTCGGCTTCGTCGGAGTCCAAGGCGCCCGGTTTGGTGAGAATGCGGTCGGGAACCCCGATGACGCCGATGTCGTGCAACAGGGCGGCAACCTCGATCGTGTCGCGTTGCTCCCGGGAGAACCCCATCTTCGAGGCCCAGGCCGAACAACTCAAGGCCACGCGCAACCCGTGCGCCGCGGCGGCCGCGTCCTTGCAACGCAGTGAAACGAAGAGGCTGGCCGCGATCCCCAAACGAACCTGAACCAATTGGTTGTCGATCGCCCGATCGATGACCGGCGGCGCATCGCCGGTGTCGGTGTCAGCCGCCGTTTCCAACTCACCGAGCAGCTTGCCAAGTTCCGACATCCACCGATCCGCACCCGCCGGCGTGTTGCCGGGAGATAGAGTTTGCCCAGATTCGGGCCGCGCGGGTATGGACCTATCCGTCGCCATGGATGCCTATTCCATGAGGAGTACTTCAAGATGAGAAATCGGCTGGTCGCCCGGTTCCATCGGCAATGACGCGGCGAGGAGCACCGCGCGACGACAGGGGCAACCCTTATATCGAAAGGTTAGGTCGCGTAAGGACATCGGTCAAAACATGGCGTTGTTCCCCAGACGGATTGCCGCGGTTGGAAGCCGCTTGCCGTGGTAGAATCGTTGCCGTCCGGCGATTCGATCGCGCCGCGTCCATCGAAACAACCGGTACGAAACGAACGGGCCGGATGACCCCCCGCTTGCCCCCCGAGAATGGATCGGATACGTTGGGTGGCTGTACACACTCAAATGGCAGATGCGCGAGGGGATATGCGATGCAACTGATCAGCTATCAAGCAGAAACCGGTCCACGGGTAGCCGGCGTTCGTCAAGGAGAATACGTCGATCTGAACCGGGCCGACCCGGCCGTGCCTGCCTGTATCAAACGGCTGCTGACCCAAGGGGCCGATGGTCTGGAGCGTGCCCGGGCCGCGCTGGAATCCGGCCAGGCGTTGGCCGCCGAAACCGTCCGGTTGCTCCCTCCGATCCCCCGGCCCGAGAAGATCATCTGCGTGGGGCTCAACTACGCCGACCATGCCAAGGAAGGGGGAACGGAGCCGCCGACGGAGCCGGTGATATTCAATAAATTCCCCACGACCCTCCGTGCCCACGGCGAGACGATCGTGCTGCCCGCCGCAAGCCGCCAAGTCGACTTCGAGGCTGAGTTGGTCGTGGTG
>JABMRP010000144.1 GCA_013202535.1 Planctomycetota bacterium | reverse complement strand
TGATAAAGTCGAGTGCCACTGCTTGCTTGCAAGCAGTGCCGTGGATTCGATCATGAAACCCGGCATAAAGGCACTGCTTGCAAGCAAGCAGTGGCACACATTCCGGCAAAGTCCACTTTTTCAACGGGTTGTTAGCAGCCTGTTGAAATAGTAACCCGAAGCGTGAGCGAGGAAGTCAGAGGTCGAATTCCTCGCAATTCCAGTCCCTCGCTTACGCTTCGGGTTATGATTATCTATTTTTCAACGGGCTGCCAGCGAGGATCGGACCAACGGTTTTTTTCGCCCGTTTTGTTTTCGCAATCGCCCCAGCCTCGCCTGCTGTATATGATGGGGAATCGGTGAATCATCCCCATTTGGGCAAAGGCTGCCAATGTCCGACGAGCCCCATCCGTCGGGTGGAATGTCTCCACTCGACCCTACCATTGCAGATACCAGTTCGAGTGGCACACCGTCGGCGCTTCGCGAGGCGTCATCCGCCGAGCGAGTCGGCCCGCGGCCGGTGGCACTGGTCGAGGGCAGCGGCCCGCGGCTGACCGGCGAGACAGCCTCCTTGCTGCGCGGGCGGCTGCGCGTGGCCGCCGTGGTTCTGTTCGCGGGATTCGCCACGTTCCTGGTCAAATCCAGCCTGATGCTCGATTCCCCGCGATCGGGTGCCGCCTTCCTCTTCTCCTTTCACGCCGCGGTCACGGTCGTACTGGGGTTGGTCGCGGTCATGGCGTGCCGGCGTTGCGAGATGAAACTTGGCTCCTTACGGATGATCGAACTGATCGTCTTCGGCGCGCCGGCAGCCCTTTTCCTTGCCGCACAACATTTTTCGACCCTCCAATGTTGCGATGAGAACCAGTACTTCGAGTTCCGCGGCGGGCCCTGGCTGCTGCTGATCTTCACTTACGCGCTGTTCATTCCCAACACATGGCGCCGAGCCGGCGTGGTGATCGGCTTGATGGCCTCGCTACCGGTCGTGATGGTGATCTGGATGTTGATCCGGCACGCCGCATTGCGGGAGGTGGCCACCGCCGATCAGATTCTCAACTATCCCCTGGTGATGCTCGTTGCCTGGACGGGCAGTGTGGTGGGAGTCCACACGATCGGCACGTTGCGGCGCGAGGCATTCGAGGCCCGGCGGTTGGGCCAATATCGGCTGAAGCGGCGGATCGGCGCCGGCGGCATGGGAGAGGTCTATCTGGCCGAGCACCAGTTGCTCAGCCGGCCGTGTGCGGTGAAGCTGATCCATCCCGGTAAGGCAAACGACCCGCGACAATTGGCCCGTTTTCAACGCGAGGTCCACGCCACCGCCAAACTGTCGCATTGGAATACGATCGATATCTACGATTACGGCAGTACGGCCGACGGGACCTTTTACTATGTGATGGAGTATCTGCCGGGCATGAGTCTGGCAGAGTTGGTCGAGCGCTATGGCCCGATGCCGCCGGAGCGGGTGATCTGCCTGTTGCGGCAGGCATGTGGGGCGCTGCGCGAGGCGCACGACGCCCATCTGATCCACCGCGACATCAAGCCGGGAAACATCTTTGCCGCGTATCGCGGCGGTATGCACGACGTCGTCAAGGTACTCGATTTCGGTCTGGTCAAGCCGATGCTCGAGGAGGACGATCCCCAGTTGACCCACGACGGGGTGATTGCAGGCAGCCCCCTGTTCATGTCGCCCGAACAGGCCGTCGGAGACGGCGAACCGGACGGCCGTAGCGACCTTTACTCGCTGGGGGCGGTTGGCTACTACCTGCTGACCGGCCAGCCGCCGTTTGAAGGCGACAAGCCGATCCACGTGATGCTGGCCCATGCCCAGAAGGAAGTCACGCCCCCGTCGCAGCATCGCACCGACGTGCCGGCCGACCTGGAACGGGTGATCCTGCGTTGCCTGGCCAAATCGCCCGACGACCGATTTCCCACCGCCGAAAGCATGGCCCGCGCACTGGCCGAATGCGACGGCGCGGAAGCCTGGTCCCGCGCCGAAGCGGCCGCGTGGTGGCGACAGCGCAAGGTGACGCCGGAGCCGCATCGGGAGGAAGTGGAAAGGGTGTGAGGAGGGTGTGAGGAGGGTAACGTTGGGGCTGTGGCTTTCCTTGGGGAATTGGGTATAATACCGGTTGGCGCATTTCGGAAACGTTGGGCTGTGAATGAGCCGGTTCGATTTACAGAATCCATCGGAGGGAACAGACATGACGCTCGCCGAACTTGAGAACGCATTGCTAGAGATTGCGAGAGAATACATCAAACAGGGGCCCGGGGTTGCGCAGGAAACTGTCGTCCTGCGAGAAGCCATGCAGCGGCATTTTGGCGGTAGTGAAAGGCTGGAACATGAGCAGCTTGTGTTGACGGCCTGGCACGAACTTTTTCGCACCGGCAAGCTCTCCTGGGGCTACGACATCTCGAACCCCGGCTCTCCGTTCTTTCATGTTGCTGAACATGCAGAACGTGCTCAGCACTAGGAACTCCTCCCAGCAAGTGCTGGCTGCGCCTCATTCGACGACAATCCGGCTCCTGGAATTGCCGAATGCCCGACTCGATCAACCTTGACTTGGACCAGCATGTTCTTTCCGAAGCTGATGTACTGTACAGAAACTTGCAGCAACTGGGCGAAGGTGGCAATGCCACAACATACCTGACAGTGGCGACATCTGGTCCGCATCGCGGCGTCCTGTTCGCAATCAAGATCTTCAGAGAACTTTCTAAACCAGATCGTCGTGAGAGCTTCATCAAGGAAATCGACTTCCTTCAGCGATCTGATCACCCGAGCGTCATGCGTGTATTCGACAGCGGCGTTTTCGACGCAAAGCATCCCTTCCTTGTTGCCGAGTACTTACCGAATACGCTTCACCAGGTAATGAAAAGCAAAAAGAAGCTCCGAATGGTCGAGAAGACCAGCTTTGCCCTGCAACTGCTGTCGGCCCTCACCTACCTCGAAAATCAAGATCCTCCCGTTGTTCACCGCGACATCAAACCGAAAAACATCTTTGTCAAAGGACGGTCGTGCGTTCTTGGTGACTTCGGTCTGATTAAACGCGTCGACGCGGGAGATGATGAAGACCGCGATATCCTCAAGGAAAGCCTTGGGGTGGGTATGCCGTACCACTACCGAACGCCGGATCTGGTCTCGTACCTAAACGGAGAGGCTCCGCCAACTACGAGTAGCGACGTATTTCAGCTCGGACTTGTCCTGGCCGAGCTATTCACTGGACAGAATCCACAGAAAGAGACCGCGGCATTCGCAGATCCCGTCGAGCTTGAGCCGTTAGGGGCGATTCCAGGGCGCCTGTCGAGCCCAATTGCGGGCATCATCAACCGCATGCTTGAGTTGAACCCCCAGTCACGCGAGAGTGTTAGCCGATTTCACGACATGTGGGGCGGCATTTTCGCCAGCGCGGTCAAGCAGGCACGCGTACGTAATAAGCGCCGTGCAATTTGGTAAGCCCAGGCAGGGGAATCCCCAAAGTAGCAGGAACGCTCAGCGAGCCTGCTAGGAATACCTTTCCAGGAGAACCCTACCGTGTCGAACAAAATAACTCGTCGCCGGATGTTGCGAAATGCGGGTCTTGCTGGCGTGGGGCTCGTTTGGTCCGGGCGTCGCGCATCCGGGCAAGATCGATCGCCCAACGATCAACTCAACATCGCTTTCGTCGGGGCCGGGGGGCAAGCCGGGTTCAGTCTCGCGGGGTTGGCGAGTGAGAATATCGTGGCGCTTTGCGACGTGGACGAACGTCGGGCGGCGAAGGCCTTTGGACAACATCCCAACGCCAGGAAGTTTCGTGACTTCCGGAAGATGCTCGACCAGATGCACCAGCAGATCGACGCGGTCGTCGTCTGTACGCCCGACCATGTACACGCCCCGGCGTCGATCCGGGCGATGCGACTGGGGAAGCACGTCTACTGCGAGAAACCGCTCACGTGGAGCATCGAGGAAGCCCGGCTGATGGCCACCGAGGCGAAGAAGAACAGCGTGGCGACGCAGATGGGCACGCAAGGGATGGCCGGCGACGGCTCCCGCGCCGGGGTGGAAGCCGTGCGATCCGGCGTGCTCGGTCCGGTACGCGAGATGCACGTCTGGACGGATCGCGCCGCGGGCTGGTGGCCGCAGGGCGTCGACCGTCCGAAAGACACGCCACCGATTCCCGGCAGCTTGCAGTGGGATCTTTGGCTCGGTCCCGCGCCCGAGCGTCCGTACCATCCGGCCTACGTGCCGTTTAAGTGGCGCGGATGGAAGGATTTCGGCACCGGGGCGATCGGCGACATGGGCATCCACAATGCGGCGATGCCGTTCGTGGGATTACAGTTGGGGTTGCCGGTTTCGGCCGAGATCGTACAGACATCGGGGCTGGGCCGCGAGACGTTTCCGGCCTGGTCGATCCTCCGCATCGAATTCCCCGCCCGGGGCGCTCTGCCGCCGGTGACGCTCCACTGGTACGACGGCGGTAAGAAACCGTCGAGCGACCTGATCGGCGGGCGACCGGTTGCCGGCAACGGTGCGATTCTGGTTGGCGAGCAGGGCACGCTCTATTCGATCGGATGGACGGGCGGCGACTGGCACCTGCTGCCCGAGGAAAAGTTTCGCGACTGGAAGCCCCCCGCGGCAACGGTCCCGCGATCGGCCGGCCATCACCATGAGTGGATCGCGGCCTGTAAGGGTGGCCCGGCGACGTTCTGCAATTTCGTCGATTTCGCCGCCCCGTTAACGGAGATCATGCTGCTGGGATGTCTGGCACAGCGAGCCGGCAAGAAGATCGCGTGGGACGCCGCCGCCATGCGGGCAAGCAACTGGCCCGAAGGCGACGCGTTTATCCGGCGCGAGTATCGCAAGGGGTGGGGGATATAATTGCTCAGGCTCCTGGTCGATGCCATCGCCCGTCATCGTTGGCCCCTTGACGGGTTGTTAGCCCCGCCGCCGCCACTTGAACCATCCCAGCCCAAGAAGGCCCAGGGCCAAGAGCACGAACGTGGAGGGCTCGGGGACGCCAGAGGCGACTTCCGCCAACTGGAGGCCGGTGATGCTCCCGCCCTCAAGGTTGCCGCCGCCAGGAACAACCGGGAGCGTGGCGAGGATCTTCCCGTCCACGTCGGCCGTGAGGGACGCCCAGTTGAAGTCGCCTTCCGAATCGTAGATAGCCGTGACTCCGTTGGCGATCATTTCCGGGTACGGCGAACTGGGGTTATTCCAAATGTGCAGGTTGCCCTCGACGCCAAAAACAGCCAGATCGTATTCCGTACCGGGATTCAGACCGGCCAACTCCAAACTGACGGGACCACTATACCAAGTCGAGGCCGCTTCATGGCGCAGGTTGCCGTCCTCGTAAGGCCAGTTGCCTCGGTGGCTGCCCACCGTGAGTGTCACGGTGGTTGAAGCGCCGCTGCCGTCGGATAAGAGCCCCGTCGAGACGGCTCCGTAGTTGGCGTTCCCATAGGGAGTGACATCGAGTGCGTTCCACGCTCCGGTCTGACCGGTGAAGATCAGGCCGTCCGTATTCTGCGCGAGCCCGGCAGCAAGGGTCGTGTCACCCGAGGGTGGCAAGCTGGAAGGATTGCCACCACTACCACCACCAACGAAGTCCACGCTGATCAGCGCCGCCTGTCCGAAGTTGACCGAAATCATTAGGGTGACGATTGCCAGCAGAACGTAACGGAAGCGATTCATGACTCTCTCCTCTTTATGTACCAGCCGTTCGGGATCCGGCGGGCGCCAGACTCGCCCTAACGGCGTTATTTCAAGTCTGAATGGGCGACCCATGGAAGTCAAGCCGAAAGCGGGCGCCCGAAAAAGCTCGCGGGTTTTGAGGGATTTCCCCGAGAATTTCCCTGGCGGGACGAGTCGGAAGCTGTTCCTGGCCCCCGGTAGCCGATCAAGTTGCCTTGTCGCGCCGTCACCGACGCAATGGTTGATCGCGGTATGGCAAACGGCCCTGTGGCTTTCCTTGGGGGATCGGGTATAATTCCGGTTTCCTTTTGCCGGTCGGGCGTGTCTCCCCCCGTAGTAGCAGGCACACTCCGTGTGCCGTAGCCTAAAGTAGTATGGGGGTCGGCCGTGTCGTGGTCATGATTCGACGAGCGCGTCGTGTCCAGTGGCGTCGCGGGCGGACGGCACACGGAGTGTGCCTGCTACTTGGAGAATTGGGTATCATCGCTTTACCATCGAGGAAAACGCCAACCGCCATGAGTGAATCCGACGCTCCGCGGACGATGTTCCAGAAGATCTGGGACGCACATGTCGTTCATGCCGAATCGGGGAAGCAGACCGTTTTGTACATCGACCTGCAGTTGGTCCATGAAGTGACCAGTCCGCAGGCTTTCGAGGGACTGCGTCTGGCCCAGCGGCAGGTGCGCCGCCCGAGTCGCACGGTGGCCAC
>JABMRP010001424.1 GCA_013202535.1 Planctomycetota bacterium | reverse complement strand
GAAGAGACCTCCTCAGAAAAAAGAGCAACTGACGGGTTACCGTCGCCACGAAACGGTGACGACTCCGATCAGTTGACGAGCAGCCCGGGGAATTCTTACAGTTGAATCTGCAAAAAATAGACCGCCGACAGGGGGGGCAGTCACCGACAGAGAGAGAGTCGGCGATCAAAGGAGAGGCAGGAAGGGAGAAAATAAGCGGGAAACGGCCGTGTGAAAGGAAGCGTCACGCGCCGCCTCACGCGCCGCGCTCCCGCAAAGCCGCCTTGATCCGCTCGCGAGCCTCTTGAGAAAGGGTCGCTTCCGGCTTCGTTATGTCCACGGCGGTCCGCTCGGAATCCTGCTTGGCAGCCCGGCGAAGTAGGCGTGTCTGCCGTGCGAAACCGGCACAAAGCCGGCAGAGCATCAAGTGCATCCGAACTTGTAACCGCTGGCCCAGCGGGAGTTGCCGCTCCATCGATTCGGACACCAGTTTGGAGATATCTCGGCAGCGGAGCATGGTCAAAGGTCCCCCCACCTCTCCAGATGCGACGTCATGCAGCGAACCAACCGCAAACGGGCTCTGTGGAGAAGAACCCAAAGGTTTGACGCGGTAATCCGCAATTCCTTACAGATATTATCGCTGGACATTTCCTCAATTTCCCGCAAAGAAAAGACATCGGCCTGGCGCTGAGGCAAGCCCGCGAGGCATCCCCGAAACGCCTGCCAAAACTCCTCGCGCTCCATGTGAGCTTCGGGACGGGCCCCCGCCAAGCGAGGATCGAATTGCCAGTTCCCCTTCGCGTCGAAGCAGCTCCCGATCGGGTCCTCATCCGCCTCGCCCCCCACGCCGGAGTCGGGACGATTCCGTCGGCGGATGTAGTCGATGATCTTGCGTTTCAGGATTCCCAGGAGCCAGGCGCCCTCCGCTCCCGTGCCGGAGTACTGAGCGACGGCGTGCAGCGCCGCAACAAAAGACTCCTGCACGACCTCTTCGGCCGAGTCGGGATCCCGCAGCCGCGAGAGCGCGTAACGAAACAACATGTCGCCGTGACGATCCACCCATGTCGCCGGGTCCAGCGTGTTGCCCGGTTGGCTGCCTTGACTGCCCATACTTTCCTGATGCCTTCCGCGGAAATCCGCTGGCCAGAAGTCTCTGCCGTGGCTAGTTTCGCCACGCGACGGTGCATAATGCTCTTCGTAGGATAGCACCGGAGCCCGCAGCCTGCAAGAGAACCCTCGGACGAAAGACAGTTCAGAAATCAAGGTCTACTTGAAGCGAATCCAGGAACTTGTTGAAGGACGTGAAAACCTCCATGACGCCGAGTGCCTCGACGATCTCGGCGTCTTGGGCGCCCGATTGCCGAATCGCTTGGAATTGGGCATCGGGGATCGCCAGAGGATTCCGGTTTGCATCTCGGGCAAAATGGATGAGGGCCTTCTCTTTGGCGTCAAAGTCGGCCAAGTCCAGGTTGTCCTCCAACGCGGCAATTTGCTCTGAAGTCATTCCCAGAGACTCCAGGGCGGCTGTATGAGCGACGACGCAATAAGAGCAGCTATTGTCCTTGGACACCAGGACCGCGATGGTTTCCTTGACCTCGCGTCGGAGGCTGCCCGCCATCATTACGGCCTTCACCTTTCCCCAATTGGCCTGTAGGAGAGGTGGATGATGGGCATATGTACGAAAGAGATTCGGCACCCTGCCAAATACGGCTTCGATCTCGTCAAACACGGCCGACACGATCGGGTCGTCCGGCTGCGACACCAGCGGAGTAATACGAGTCATTTCACGCCTCCATACGGGTCAGAAAGGTCAGCTATTCCAGCCAAAGCCTTGGTTGTTTGGCCGGTTGCGGCCAGATCGAGAAACAACGCAGCGGTCCAGGAAAAACCGCTGGCGCCCAGTCCGCGGCCCGTTTCCGGCGAATAATACTCATGAAACCCGTTGCGGATGGCCAACTGCAACAAGGAGTTTTCGATCCAGTCGGCCAGTTCCTGCTGGCCGTGCCAGCGAAGCCCCTTGGCCAGGTACCAGTTGGCGTTGAACCAGACGGGACCGCGCCAGTAGAACTCGCCATCGTAGTCGGCCTGACACATGTCGTAGCTGGGCACGGCTACACAGTTTCGGTCCGCCAGGCAGAAACAGCGTGTGCGCAACCGCTCCACGAGCCGTGCTGCCTGGTCGGGATCACAGCAGCCCGCGTACAGAGGAATGTAGGAAAAGATGGTCTCTTGCTTGAGATGCCGACCGGCGACCAGGTCGTAGCTGTGGTAAACCTCGTCGTGGCTGTCCCACAGTTTCGCGTTCATCGCCCGGCCCAGGCGAGTCGCACGCTGACGATGCGGCTTGCGATCAATGCCGACCGCCTCAGCAATCGTCGCCAGATCTCGTTCAGCCCGGCAGAGGATTGCATTGAAAAGGACGTCCTGAACTTGAAAAGGATGGTCCCGCAGAATTGCCTCCCAGTTGTACTCGTGGCGGAAGAGATTCTCGATGAGGGTAGAGTATTTGGCGATGTATGTCCGCGGCGGTCGCTCCCCGGACTTCACGAGTTCATCATACCGATGCTGCATGTGTTCGGCCCACGGAGTGGTTTCGGTGAGTCGAGACAGCGGTTCGTCCCACAGCGGCGCGTTGTCGATGCCCGTTTCCCAGGGATGTACGGCACATACCAGCCCTTCCTGGCGTGGGTCGCGGTGCTTGAAGAAGTAATCGTGAAGCGCCTTCAACTTCGGATAGATATCCGCAAGGAAGTGGACGGCACGGTCCTTGTCCGGGTCCAACTGAAGCGCGGCAACCAGCATGCTGGCGTGAACCGGTGGCTGCGAGATTCCCGACGTAAAGACACCCTCGGGGACGCGTCTCGAACGTGTTGCTTGCCAGTAGTCGGGGCCCGGAAAATGGTCTAGTGCGAGAGGATTGAACACAATGTGCGGTAGAAACCCGTCCGTCCACTGGGCGCGGAACAGCGACTCCATCTCGCGGTAGGCTTGTTCGACGTCAAAGTGCAAGTAACCACGAGCAACGAAACCGGTGTCCCAGTTCCACTGGTGTGGGTAGAGCCGTTGCGATGCGCGGGTCCGTCCGTCGAATTGGTTGTTACGGAGTAGCTGTTTTGCCGTTTCCACGGCGCGGGCCAGTTCGATCGGGTCAATGTTCGGCTGATTCTTGCCTTCTGCCGCTTCGGCCGGTTCCTGATCGGAATCGATCCCAACCAACTCGCGCACGGCATCACGGTCGAAACCAGTGATCCATTGGTCACCCTTGCGGACCACTGGAATTCGCAAGCCACCAGTCAGTTCCTCCAACTCATCGCGTGCCGTTGGGCTCGTGCTGACATCGCGGTTCACATAATCCGCGCCGTTGACCTTTAAGTAACGGGACAACTTGACACAATGAGGGCACGCCGGTGAACTGTAGACAACGACATCTTGACTGGTGGCTGGCGACGGTCGTTTTTCGCTCGATTGCCTCGTCATTGTGCTGGACCTTCCCTTGTCTTGTCCTTGGAGTCGCGTGCATTGATTTCGATCTGCGGGGTGACCTCGGATGAGGCGACAAAGTTGCTGCAAAGGAATATCGGCATTAACGGGTCCAAGACAGCCATTTATTGAACAGCGTCTTGACCAGCGGCGTGAGCCGTGTTCGGTTGAACTGGTCACCGATCTTGCGAATGGCTTCCGCCTGCGTGGGATACGGGTGAATCGTGCCGCCGATCTTCTTCAGCCCCAGACCGTGCGTCATGGCCAGCGTGATCTCGGAGATCATGTCGCCGGCGTTTCGGGCGACGATCGTCGCTCCCACGATCTGGTCGGTTCCCTTCTTGACATGCACCTTGACAAAGCCATCCTCTTCGCTTTCCAGGATCGCCCGGTCGACGTCGCTCAGTTCCTGCACGAACGTGTCCACGTCGATGCCCTTTTCTTGGGCCTCCGGCTCATAGAGGCCGACGTGGGCAATCTCCGGCGAGGTGTAGGTACACCAGGGGATGGTCAGCGCGCTCGCCTTGGACCGTCCCATGAACAGTGCGTTTTGAATCACAATCCGTGCCATGAAGTCGGCCGCATGGGTAAATTGGTACGGCGAACAAACGTCTCCGGCGGCGAAGATCCGGGGATTGGTCGTTTGCATCCGATCGTTGACCTTGACCCCTTTCTTGTCGTAGTCCACGCCGACGGCCTCCAAGCCGAGGGTATCGACGTTCGGCGCGCGGCCCACGGCGACCAACAGCTTGTCGACCGGCTGGTCGTAACTCTCGCCGTGCGACTCCAGGAGCAACCGTACGCCGTCGCCGTCTTTTCTCAACTCCACCTCACGTCCACAGCAGAGCAGTTTCACGCCGTCGCGAAGCATTGCCCGCTGAACGATGTCGGCGGCGTCGCGATCTTCGCGCGGCAGGATTCCGTGCCGCGACTCCACCACGAAGACCTCGCTGCCGAGTTGAGCGAAGGACTGGGCCAACTCGCAGCCGATGGGACCGGCACCGATCACGCCGAGGCGAGTGGGCAACTCGGTGAGCGAGAAAACAGACTCGTTCGTGAGGTATTCGACCTGGTCGAGCCCGGGAATAGGGGGAGCCGCGGCCCGTGCGCCGGTCGCGATCACCGCTTTCTTGAATTTCAGTGTGGTTCCGTCAACCTCGATCGTCTCCGAATCGCAAAAACGTCCGTTGCCGAGGAAGATGTCCACGCCCAGGTCGCGGAATCTGGCCGCGGAGTCGTTGGGACTGATGCGCGCGCGCAAGCGGCGCATACGCTCCATGGTGGCGGCGAAGTTGACGTGTACGTCGCTTGGCACCTCGACGCCGAACTGTCCCGCGCCGCGCACGGTTCGCGCGACGCGAGCGGCGCTGATGACGGCCTTAGAGGGCACGCAGCCGACGTTCAGACAATCGCCGCCCATCAGTTCGCGTTCGATCAGCGCCACCTTGGCGCCGAGCCCGGCGGCGCCCGCGGCGGCCACCAATCCGGCCGTCCCCGCTCCAATGACCACCAGATTGTACCGCCCCGACGGCGTCGGATTCACCCAATCGGGCGGATGCACGTTGGCCTCCAGCTTCTGATTGTGTTCGTCCTTGGGCTGCAGTTGGATGAGATCGGTCATGGTGTCCGTATTCCCCCGTAAAGCGGTCGTCATGATAGCACCTCTTTCACGTCGCCGACGGACGGTTTCTGCTTTGCCACGGCCGGTGGGGCGTCAGCCTTGGGCCGGAGTTTCTTCACGATCATTCGTACGGCGAGCGGGAAGACGCCTAACAGAGCAAGTGCAACGACGAGTTGCGTCAGTTGGGCGGGTGTAAGCGCCGCCTGCACGCCTTGCTCGGCGAGCACCTGGAGACTGGGGACGCTCGCTCCGGCGTAAACGTAAACGGTGGTTCCCGCCAGCATCCCCAGTTGGCTTACCCACCAAAACGTCAGCACGCGGATGGGCGTTAGGCCCATGACCAAATTGATCACGAAGAAGGGAACCGCTGGAATCAACCGCAG
>JABMRP010001423.1 GCA_013202535.1 Planctomycetota bacterium | reverse complement strand
TAGCCCAGCAGTAGTTCCGACTTATTGCTCGTGCCCACCACCAGCGCCTCGAAGGCGGCGCTCTGGTCGTAGAGAATGGTCATCCGCTCGCGGGCGCATTTATTGGCCCGGCGCATCTGCGGGGCGTCGGGGAATTGAGCGAAATAGGCGTCGATCTGATCGGTGATCGGCACGTCGACCGTGCGGATCCCAAGCTGCTCGACGACCACCTGGCTGTCGCTTCGCGTCGCGTCGCTCGATGTTTTGTACGGCATGGTCACGGCGAGCACGTTTTCCGGGCCCAACGCGCGGGCGACCATGAACGTGACCACGCTGGAGTCGATCCCCCCGGAGAGCCCGACCACGGCATGTCGAAACCCGGCCCGATGGATCTCGTTGCGGATGAACCGGCAGAGGATATCGGTCACCAGCGGGCAGTTGATCGGCAACTCGCTCGGGCAGGGATCATGATTCATAGCGTCGCCGCTTGATGCGTTGGAGTTCTTCGATGGTCAGCAGGAGCCGTTCGTCGCGTGCCAACGGGGTAATCACCCGTTGGCGGCGCAACTCGGCCGGGTCGTAATCGGCCGGCGTGAGCGATTCGTCGAGCACGGGCGCTTCGGCGATCGGCCGGCCATCGGGCCCCACGACCATGCTCCCGCCGGTAAAACACAATCCGTCCTCGAATCCCACCCGATTGACCAGCACGACCATCGCGCCGAGCAGTTGGGCAAACGTCTTGACCAGCCGCTGCGAGGTTTCGGTTGAGCGGATATCCGGGCCGTCGACACCCCGGGCGGGTGAATTCGACAGGCAAATGAGCAGGTCGACCTCCTCGGCCTGCATGACCGTGGCGGCCGAAAGATGCCAGAAATCCTCGCAGATGAGGATCCCCACGCGTCCGAACCGGGCCGTGTCGAACGCGCGGATCCGGTCGCCGGCGGCGAAGTATCGCTGCTCGTCGAACAGGCCGTAGGTGGGCAGATACACTTTGCGATGCAGGTGGACGAGCCGGCCGTTCTGGGCAAAGAGGGCCGAGTTGTGGAAGCGATGCTGGGGCGTTTGCTCGACGAACCCGGCCACCACGGCCGCCGGACCCGCCGCCTCGATCAACGCGGCGATCTCCTCCGAATCGGGCTCCACGGCCACGTCGGGGACCATGTCGCGGAGAAAATAGCCGGTGAGCGAAAGCTCGGGAAAGACGATCAACTCGGCGCCCTGGTCTCGGGCGGCCGCAATTTGCTCCAGATGCAACTGCAAATTGCGGCGCCGATCCCCCAGGATCGGCGCGATCTGCGCCAAGGCCACGCGGCGAACGTCGTGCCGCGGCGGGGGATCCGTGCCCACGGGTGTGTTGGAGTTGTCAGAAGCCACGCGTTTCCTCCCTCACTACTCGGCCAGCAGCACGCGAACCGCCACTTTCACATCGCGATGCGTGCTGACGGCGTACTCCAGGTCGAGCCAACGAATTCGACCTTCGGAATCGAGCACGTAGGTTCGGGATAATTGTTCGGTGGCAACCGCGGCGAAAAACGCACCGTCGGTATCCAGCAGGTTGACGAAATCGACCCCTTCGTCGATTCGCTTGCGAGCCTCTTCGGCCGTCTCGCCCGTGTTGATGCCGATAATGACGATGCCCTCGGTATCTTCGGGCTTGCCCACGTCATCGCGAATAAACGTCAACTCTTCCAACGACCGTTTGCTCTTACTACTCCAAAAGAAAACGACCGTGCCCTTGGCGCCGAGGTGGTCTTTCAGCGTCACCGGATTGCCCGCCAGATCGGACAGCGGGGCCATCGGCATCAGGTCGCCGTCCAGCACGCGGCAGGTCGACTTATGTTCGTCGCTCAGATTCGTCTTGGGCATCTCGGCGGCCGGGGGAACCGGGTCGTCCGGCCACGGTTCCTTGGGCGGGAGCGGGCGAGGATCGCCTTGACCGGATTTCTTGTTCTCCGCCGGCTCGCCGGACGAAGACGACTCGCTGGAATCGCCGCCACAGCCGAGACACGCCACGGTTAGGCCGATGGTGACCGCGAGAATCCAATATCGAAAAGGTTGCCGCATGGGATTTCTTACTCCTGAATACACTGGCCGAGAAACAAGTTTCGTACAGCCGCCATGGGTCGACGGCCCTGCCGCCCCGGGCCCCTACAGTTTCCCGCTTGCCGCCGCGGGGGTCAAGTCTTGGCCTTGATTCCCAGTTCCTGCAACTGCCGCGAGTCCACCTGGCCGGGCGCGCCGGTCATCAGGTCGGTCGCTCGTTGGGTCTTGGGGAAGGCGATGCAGTCGCGGATGCTGTCCAGGCCGGCAAAGAGCATCACCCAGCGGTCGATCCCCAGGGCAATCCCCGCGTGTGGCGGGGCTCCGTACTGGAGGGCTTCCAAGAGAAACCCGAACCGCTCGACGGCCGTTTGCTCGTCGATTCCCAGCAATTGGAACACTTGCCGCTGCAACTTCTGGTCGTGGATTCGGACCGTGCCGCCACCGGCTTCGGAGCCGTTGATCACCAGATCGTAGGCCTGAGCCCGTACCTTACCCGGCTCGGTGGCCAGCAGGTCCCGGTCTTGTGGCCGGGGGGCGGTGAAGGGGTGGTGCATGGCCGCCCAACCGTCGGACTCCTCGTCCGCGGCAAACATGGGGAATTCCACAACCCAGGAGAAGTTCATCTGTTTTGCGTCGTAAAGCTCCAACTCCGCTGCCAGTCGCCGCCGCAACCCCGAGAGAACCCGGCAGGTCGTCTCGAAATCGGCCGAGGCAAACAGCAGTAGATCGCCCGGCGCGGCGTCCATTCGCTGGGCAATGCTTTGGAGCATCTCGGGGGTGAAATTCTTCGCGATCGGCGAAGCC